>NZ_JACJDU010000012.1:0-109511 GCF_014163715.1 Shewanella sp. SR44-4
CAATATATCCAGTTCTACAATTACAAACGCAGACATTCAGCAATAGATTATAAGACGCCACATCAAAAATATAATGAGTTAAAAAAAGCGGCTTAAAATCTCTCCAGAAATACTTGACCATTACAAACAAATATTTGAAACAACAAATTGGCTTGCTTTGGCATACCAGCCATCTGACAAGCTATGGCACCATGAATAAGCTCTGCACTGTCTTGTGGGATCGCATTTAGGAATGTGAGAGCTTCACTACCTTCTTCACCAAACGCTTCATGTAAGTTGGCAGCATTGGCAAATCGTCTGATCTCATTAATATCATCATAAGGCTCTGCAGCTATTGACTCAAATAATGATGTAAATATCTCTGCACCTTCAAGCTGCTCAGTCTCAAGTATTGACTGACTATCATCAACTTTCGAAAGCGCTTTGGCTAAAGACTCTTCATTAGTGCCTTCTGGGAGAAAAGGTTTAACGGCTGAATCTTTTTGAGTAAGCATGTCGAATGACTGCAAGCTGGCTAAAAAATCGGCTTTCAGCTTTTGATTAGCATGTTCTGACGAATTTAAAATATTAACCATTTGCAACTTCAGCGCTTCAGGCATTTCGGTTAGAAGTTCTTCTAGCTGATTATCGACTTCAGACTTGTGAGGTTTAGTTTGTTGGTTAGACTCTTTATTGAGGTTCATTACACAATACTTCCATGTTTTAGCTTTAATAGAAAACTATTGGAAATACGCTTAAATGTCCATGATTGGGTTCAAACTATCGAAAAGCGGAGTGTTGAAGAATGCTTAAAAAAAAATTCCAAAAAAGTGGTTTCCAGAGGCGGCACATAGGCGGCACAACTTTTGACGATTTTATTAAGTGCTTGATATTTAAAATAAAAAGAGGTGTTATGGTCTCCCCACAGGGACTCGAACCCCGATCGGCCGCTTAGGAGGCGGCTGCTCTATCCTGTTGAGCTATAGAGAGACCCAGTGATTATACTGAGTTTATAATCGAATTAAACCTTTTATATTTAATTGCTTGATTAATAACCAACTAATTCATAATCGCCTTACTCTTAGCACTTAGCACTTAGCACTTAGCACTTAGCTCTTGAGTCTGAATTATTAACTTCTTAGAGCTAATCATTAATTCTTAATCGCAATATCATTTACTTGAATATTATCTGCACTGTCGATGCCGTCGAATATTGCGGTTGAGCTGTCTTCGGTAACTTGTTCGATAACCACATTGGCACGACTTTTAGTGGCGATGGCACGCATGGAATTAAATCTGTCTGGGATATTCTTTTGTAATACGATTTGGAACTTATCACCCATTTTAACGCCATTTTTACGGCCTAAATTGATGATAATACGATCCCCTTGCCTGGCGACAATTTGGCCTAATAATGGACGACAGTTTAACTGCTTATCCAGCGACATCACGCTTTGCTGTAAAATATCGCTGATCGCCTGACCATAAGATGACCGCCAAAAGCGCTGGTTAGCAGGTGAGACGATTTCTTGTCTTTCAAATTCCCAAGGCGCTGAGGTGGCGAATGATTCTGACCACACCACTTCACCGCTGATCCCGTGGTAAAGGGTTAATTTAAATATAAACTGTCTTAACGGATCATCCTCGACAAAGCCCATATAACTGCTTTGAGCAGGTTCGGTCGAAATATCAATGATTTCAGGTTGCAGCAGATATTGGCTGTCGGTGATTTCGCCTAACCAACTGGGAATACGATATCCTTTAAAGTTGACCAGTTGATTGATGTTATCAATTTTTTCATCGGCATGTAGTCGTGCAAAACTGTATCGCGACTGTGCATTGATAGCTTTACCTAATTGCTCGGTGATCCGCTCTTCAAAGTGAGCTAATTGACCATAACGCAACTGTTCGCGTTCTTGTAAATAGGCTTGTGGCAACATAATCGCGGCTTTAAGTGATTGGCTTTTACATTGAACGTTAGGTTCTTGTTCGCTGAGTTCAAGCTGTAATACCACGGTGATGGTGTGTTGGCTGATCATTTCACTCATTAATTCAACGTTATTGGCCGATCCCATCCGCTGAATTTGAAAGGTATCTTGAGTAAGCCGACCTTGGTTGACTTGTTGTTCGCTGGAAAAGTTAACCCCGGCTTTTAAACTGGCGTAATTTAATGCTTGGCTTATAGCGTCTTCACGGGCTTTATCTATATCGCCATTCACGATTTTAGCCTTACCAGTTACTTCAATTTGTTCAGCCAATACCGACGACGTTACACACAATGCACTCACGCATAGCATTGCTATTACGGCAAGGTGATTAAAGGTTTTTGTTCGGATAACAGGGCTGTGTCGGATCAACATACAATGTCCTAATGTCAAAAAATCGTCTATTTTGCACAATTGTGTAAATTCAGCTTACTCTATTTTAATCAAAGCAAAAATTGTGCCGACTCACTATATTAGTGGTTATTTTCGATGTTGCACTATTACAGTAAAGCTTTGAACGCATTTGCCGATATAAAGACACCAATAATAAAGAGTACATAATTGGCCTTAGTTATCGATGGACAAGGCGATTAAATGACTCATTTATACCAAGACTAGCGGCATTATTTGTTAGAGGAATTATTATGATTAACAGGCTTTTTATCTCCACGGTCATGCTTGCGTCGTTATCGTTAGCGGCATGCACCCAAACGCCTAATGCTGCCAATAACCTTGCCTTTAGTAATAACGGTAAATTTGTCAAAACCGTCGACGAAGATGAGGTTTATCACGATAAACTGGCTTATGATATTCAGGCTGCGGGGATATCACCCAAAGGCCAGGTGAATGTGTGGGCAGAAAAGTTAGTTAACGAGTTAGTGTTACAAAACGACGCCTTGCGCCCAGATCAACCACTGCTGATTTCTACGCCAGTGATGACCAGTAATTTAAATGCAACCAATGAATTAGCATTACAGTTACAACAAGGATTACTCGCGGCATTCCACGCTCATGAATTTAACTTAGTCGATTTAAATGTGGCGACAAATTTGCGCGCCACAGAACAAGGCGAGTTTATGTTGAGCCGCAACTGGGAACTGTTACGTGCAGATTTACCGGTTTCACACGTATTAGTGTCAACCATGACCCTCACCCCTGAAGGAATTGTGTTTAACGGCCGAGTGGTTAATGTGACCAATAATCGCGTCCTTTCAGCGGTGCAATCATTTGTGGCAGCATCGAGTTTGTCGGGTTATTTACAACCCTCTGAACTCATTGAATCACGCAATGGTTTACTGTATCGCCACGAGAATAAGGGCGACAGTCGTTACACCGTATTAGGAGATAAGCTATGAAGTCGTTGATGTTAATTATGCTATTGCTGCTCACTGGCTGTGTGAGCAAAGATAAATATGTTCAGTGGGAAACCGAAGCGCCAGCCTCGTTCCCAACGCTAACGGCAATTGGTTATGCCCCGTTGGCGACTCAGCCCAGTAAAGAGCCATCACATCGTATTTTAATGGCGATGCAAGCTTCAAAAATTGCCGCTTACCGAGAGTTGGCTGAGCAAGTATATGGACAAAAAATTTCGGCTAATAGCGACGTAAGTGAATGGTTACTAACTGACGACAACGTTAAATCTAGCGTGAGTGGTATTATTCGCGGCGCTAAAGTGGTTAAGACCTACCCTTCTGGTGAGTTTTATGTCACGGAGCTAGCTCTGGACTTTAAACAAGTATGGCAGTTGTACGAACAACAAAATCGTCCTAAACGCGTAAAAGAAGTTACTTACTTTTAATTGAACGTTTACGCTAACTTGTTGATATAAAAATGCCGCTGATATCAGCGGCATTTTTATTATATTAGGTTAACACTTATCATTAAAACGTCAGTTTAAACACTAAACCTAATGCTGCTTGGTTTTCCATGTCTTCCGTAACGTCTGGGTAACTTAACTCCATTTCGCCACCAAAATAATAACCTGCGTACGCATTAAGGCTAACATTACTAGTTGCTTGCCAGCCTGCGCGAGCAAAGCCTACCCATTCTTCTACTTCAATGGTTTTGTCATCATCAGCAATTAAAAAACGTTCTGTTCGCATTGAGCTACCCACACCGAAACTCCAGTCACGGTTATACTGATAACTTAACTCTAATCCTGCAGGACCACTAAAACCAGCTTGGAACGGGTTAGCAAGTACCCACTTCTCGTTTATCTGCCAACGCACGGCTAAGTAAGGTACGGTGCGCACTTCTGAAATATCATTTAAGTATGCAACACCAAAGCCGAGCATATTGCCGGAATCAAAGCGGTACATGCCCGAGGCAACGACACCATAACTTTGCGCATTTGAAGATGATGCAGTATCGGCATAGGCGTATTGCAGTTTGGGGGCTATAAGAAACATCCAATGATTATCAAGACGGTAAGATAACGATAAACCAGCACTGTACTGATGTATGGTTGACCAAGGTTCAGTACTGCTGCGTAACAGAGTGTTTTGGTTCATATCCCAGTCGTAATCGAGATTATCGTAGCCTAGATTTGCCCCAATTGACCACTGACGATTGAGTGGCATGCTGGCCGAAAAACTGGTCTTCCAAGCATCACGTTGTAACTGATTAGGGTTATTGCTATCAGCCCCAACATTAGCGGTACCCGTTGATGTACGAGCCACAGTGAGCGAAAATGGTGAACGTTCTGGCGCTGCTAAAGCATGCTGACTTAACAACAGTCCCGATGCTAGCAAAATTGACAAAGCTGATGTACTCAATGATTTTGGCTGAATTACGTTAACGTTATAAAGCGTCATATCAATCTGCTTCCCTTCAAATAATGAGATAAGTTAGCTATTAACTTGGCTTAACTGCACCTTGGCTTAATAGCACGTTGGGTTAATAGCACCTTAGTTTAATTACGATAATACTGTTATCGCGCCAATTAAGTTCAACTTTTATTGGCTTATTTTACGTCTACTTGGTGGGCTCGCAAAAACATCTCGGCAGTATCTTGTAAATATTGTTGCCTAGTTGTCAGTAAATCACCTATCTCTAATCCTAGCTCTAAACGTAATTTTAGTTCGCCAAATAACATTAAACACAATCTAACTGCGCTTTCGTGCGGATTTTCAAAAAAGTATTCGCCATGTTCATTGACCTTTTTTAAGTAATTTCTAATCAGTCCGAGTACGTGCTTGGGACCTGCGTCATAAAACAATCTAGACACTTCTGGGTGAGTGTCTGCTTGAGCTACGCAAGTTTTAAATACTGTCATTGTTTCTTTGCTAACAATCATTTCACCAAATTGCAGAGCAAACTGCAAAATAACCCGTTGTGGATTTGCTGCATCAATTAAAGCTTCGCCAGTGAGTTGATGCACAACACATTTAGACTCAATCGCGGAAACAAACAAATCATCTTTGGAACCAAAATGAGAGTAAACGGTTTGTTTTGATACACCGGCATGTTTTGCCACTTCGTCCATGCTGGTATTAGGAAAACCCTGATGGCAAAAAAGGTCAATCGCAGACTCAAGTACTTGAGCCCGCTTTTGCTCACTGCGGCTCAAACTAACCTGTTCGATGTTATTAAGCGATGTGTGTTTTTTTGTCATGTTGGTTCCGTAAATTAACCCATTAAGCACAATCGAGTGTCAGCGTTACTACTCATTATTTAGCGTTATAGTAACTAAAAATAGACTGGACAGTCTAGTTTTATAAAACTAGACTACCGAGTCTAGTTAACATTTAAGTTACAAGTCACGATTTGCGGTTAATGAGTTCGCTTATTGTTATTAACACTGGTTTTTAAGATAAATCAACATTGGCACAATATATTGCTTTGCAAGGAATAAACTTATGTACGCGTCAAAGACATTCACCCCAATCATTCGATACTGGGCGCTAGGTTTAAGCTTAATCTCATTAGGCGGTTGTGGCTCTGAGGTAAAAGAGCATTCACAAACAACTGAGTACCAAACGGTATTGTCACAGCCTTTATCATTAAGCGACCGTTATCAACACATGCAAACTTATACGGGTACGATTCGCTCGGCCAATACCACCGGAATTGGCTTTGAGCTTGCGGGTAAACTGAATAATATCCTAGTCGACAGTGGCGATACTGTGAGCAAAGGACAAATATTAGCGCAGCTTGATACTGATTTATTAACCGCAGAAAAGCAGCAATTACAAGCCAGTTTATTGCAAACTCAAGCGGATATAGATTTAGCAAAAAGCACCTTAGCCCGTACTCTAAAGTTGAAACAACAAAACTATGTGTCTGAGCAGCAACTCGATGAAACCCAGCAACAAGTTATTAGCTTACAAGCAAACCAAAAGCGTATAGAAGCCAGCTTAAGTGCGACCAATTTGAAAATTGAAAAATCAACCTTAATGGCCCCATTCAATGGAAAAATCAGTCAACGTTTTCATAATATCGGCGAAGTGATTGCGCTAGGCAGTCCGGTTTTCACCTTAGTTGGTAACAGTCAGCCTGTGGCTTATATTGGAGTACCCATTGATATCGCACAGCAGTTAACCGCCGAGCAGATGGTAGATGTCCGTGTAGGTAAGCAAACCTTTATCGCTAAAATTGCCGGTATTAGTGCCGAGGTCAATACCATTAGTCGCACGGTTCAGTTGCGTATTCATTTGCCCGACTCAGCCAGAGTGATCAATGGCGAAATAGCTTATTTGGCGTATCAACAAGACGTGCAAGCACTTGGTTATTGGGTGCCTATGTCGGCATTAACCGATGGCGTGCGCGGATTATGGAACGTGTTTGCCTTAGTTGAGGCTGAGCAAGGTTTTTATACCATTGAGCGCCGCGATGTAGAGATTATCTATACCAATGAACAACAAGCGTATATTCAAGGTGCCATAAAACCAACCGATTTAATTGTATCGCAAGGATTACATAAATTGGTCGTTAACCAGAAAGTCACTCTCGCTCAAGCTGAGAAAACGGGGGCATTATGATTAAAGCATTTTTAGAAAATGGCCGCCTAACCAGTTTATTTATCGCATTATTAATTGTTGCCGGATTAGGTGCCATTTCAAGCCTACCTCGCACCGAAGATCCACATATTACTAACCGATTTTCGTCTGTTATCACTCAATACCCTGGTGCATCTGCAGAGCGGGTTGAAGCACTTGTGACTGAGGTATTAGAGAATCAATTACGCCGTTTAGAAGATTTAAAGCTAGTCCAGTCGACCTCTCGCCCCGGGATTTCGGTTATCCAGCTAGAATTAAAAGACACGGTCACAGAGACGGATCCGGTGTGGTCGCGCGCTCGAGATCTTATCGCCGACAGTAAATCATTGTTGCCAGTAGAAGCACAAAATAGTGTATTAGATGATCAACTAGGTTATGCCAATACCGCCATTTTAGGACTTGTTTGGGCTGACGATAGCCCTGTAAGAACCGATATTCTAAATCGTTATGCCAAAGAATTACAAAGCCGTCTAAGACTGCTCAGTGGTACTGATTTTGTTAAACTTTATGGCGCACCACAAGAAGAGATTTTAGTTGAGCTAGATGGCAATAAAATCAGTCAATTGCATTTAACCCCCGCCAGTATTGCCGCTATTTTAAATAATGCCGACAGCAAAATTTCAGCCGGTGAAGTTAATAACAGCCAATTTAGAGCCTTAGTTGAAGTCTCTGGTGAGTTAGATTCGCAGAATCGTATCCGCCAAGTGCCGTTAAAAGTAGACGACTATGGTCAAATTATTCGCTTAGGGGATGTGGCCAATATTAGCCGCCAAGCCAAGACTCCGGCATCGAGTATCGCTTTAATCGACAGTCAGCAAGGCGTTTTGGTGTCTGCACGCATGCTCAACAATAATCGAGTCGATGTGTGGCAACAGCATGTAAGCAGCGCCATAGATGATTTTTCAGCTAATTTACCGGCCAATATTAAGGTGCAATGGTTATTCGACCAACAAAGCTATACCAGTGATCGATTAGGTGACTTGGTGATTAATCTGCTACAAGGATTTGTGATTATTTTAGTGGTTCTGATGCTAACATTAGGACTGCGCAATGCAGTGATTGTGGCGATATCATTACCATTAACCGCATTATTTACCCTCACCTGCATGAAATATACTGGACTACCGATCCACCAAATGTCGGTAACAGGTTTAGTGGTTGCGCTGGGGATTATGGTCGATAACGCGATTGTGATTGTTGATGCCATTGCGCAACGCCGTCAACAAGGTATGAGCAAACTGGAAGCGGTATCAAAAACCTTACACCATTTATGGCTACCACTAGCAGGGTCGACTATTACCACCATGCTAGCCTTTGCACCTATTGTATTAATGCCTGGAGCTGCGGGTGAGTTTGTGGGTGGCATTGCCATTTCGGTCATGTTCGCCTTACTCGGCTCATATATTATTTCTCATACCATTATTGCTGGCCTTGCGGGTCGATTCAGTCGCAGTGAAAAACCAACGGCTTGGTATCAGCAAGGGATGGCATTCCCAAGAATTAGCCAAGCATTTACCGCCAGTTTACAGTTTGCGTTATCTCGGCCAATACTGACCGCCATCGTAATTGGAATATTACCGATAGCTGGCTTTTTTGCCGCGGGCAAAATGACTGAACAATTTTTCCCTCCGTCTGATCGCGACATGTTCCAAATTGAAGTCTACCTGGCACCTCATGTCAGTATTGATAACACTCTCGAGCAGGTCAAACTGATTGATAAAAAGCTGCAACAGATTGACGATATTATTGCAGCTACATGGGTTGTTGGCGGTAATACGCCCTCTTTCTATTACAACTTAACTCAACGGCAACAAGGGGCAACCAATTACGCCCAAGCGATGATTAAAGTGACCGATTATGCCGCTGCCAATCGGTTAATTTTACAATTACAAAAAGAGTTTGATGCCCAATTTCCACAAGCACAGATTTTAGTGCGAAAACTGGAACAAGGGCCTCCCTTTAACGCTCCGGTTGAGCTGCGAATTTATGGCCCTAATCTTGATACTCTGAAAACATTAGGTGAGCAAGTACGTGGTATTTTAGTCGCCACACCAGATGTGATTCATACTCGTGCCACCCTCAGTTCTGGCGCTCCAAAAGTGTGGTTACAAGTGAATGAAGACGCCAGCTTAATGAGTGGCCTAAGTTTGAGCGACATTGCTAATCAAATTCAAATGGCGACTACTGGGATCATTGGTGGCAGTATTTTAGAGCAAACAGAATCACTGCCAATACGGGTTCGCTTAGGCGACAACAGCCGCGAACAAGCCACTCGTTTAGCCGAGATTAATCTGGTGTCACCATCGGGGTCAGGCATTCCACTATCGGCATTATCTTATAACGAAATAAATGTCAGTCGTGGTGCAATACCCCGTAGAAATGGCGAACGCGTTAATACTATCGAAGCTTATATCACCAGTGGAGTATTACCAGCACAAGTACTCAACGAGGTTAAAGATGCTATTGCTAATTTGTCTATTCCTGCGGGATATCATCTCGAAATAGGTGGTGAAAGCGCAAAACGTAATGAAGCAGTAGGGAATTTACTGTCTAATATTGTGTTGGTTGTAACCTTACTATTAGCAACGGTAGTGCTGTCTTTTAACTCGTTTAGATTAACCGCCATCATTTTACTGAGTGCTTTTCAATCGGCTGGTTTAGGTTTGTTATCCGTGTATGTATTTGGCTATCCGTTTGGGTTTACCGTCATCATCGGTTTGCTAGGATTGATGGGGTTAGCCATTAATGCGGCCATTGTTATTTTGGCAGAGCTTGAGGATATTCCCGAGGCGCGCGATGGCAATTTGGCCCTAATCATTAGCACGGTGAGCAGTTGTGGGCGTCATATTGGCTCAACAACTATTACCACCATAGGTGGCTTTTTACCGCTAATTATCGCCGGTGGCGGCTTTTGGCCACCTTTTGCTATCGCTATTGCCGGCGGTACGCTATTAGCCACCATGTTGTCACTGATTTGGGTGCCGGTAATGTATACCTTGTTGATGAAGCCGAAAGGTATACTGGCTAATCACTCAGTCGCGTAAAGATATAAATTTCATCAGAATTTATCATTACTTATCACTTTTTCGTACTAAATAACGGGTAATTAGTAGTCCTTAGATGTACATTTAAACTCGTATACCTACCTATTGAAAATTAATTGTCATAATAATTATGGAATAGTGCATATGAATTATAAAAATTGGCCTATAGCAAAACAAATTGGCTCACTTGCCATATTGTCTTCTATCGTTATCTTTACCGCTATGTCTTGGTTTTCCTATCAATCGGCATCCACTGTATTGCATGACAAAGCAATTCAAGCGATTAAATCACAAATGCACAGTAATACTCATTTAATTGAACTGCAGTTCAACAGTATGCTGGACTTAGCTAAACGAAATGCCGATGTTCTGCGTACCTTATATCCAGGACAATTCTTGATAGAAGATCGCACCGTTGAGGTGTTAGGAATTAAGACCCCTGTACTAGTCCATGATAATGAGCAAATTAACAATTCAAATAATAACGTAGATCACTTTTCGAAGCTTACAGGCGGAGTCGCTACAATATTTGCTCGCGATAATGATGATTTTGTTCGTGTATCAACATCACTTAAAAAAGCAGATGGTAATCGTGCATTAGGGACGTATTTAGGTATTACACATCCCGGTTATCAGCGTTTGGTTAAAGGCGAAGAGTATGAAGGCTACGCCAAGCTTTTTGGTAAAGACTACATGACAATTTATCGCCCAGTAAAAGATCCCAATGGCAAAGTTATCGCTATTCTTTTTATCGGTTTTGATATCACCCGATCTGTTGCACAAATCCAAAACTCACTTAAACAACTGACTCTTGAAGAATCAGGTTCGTATGTCATCATCCGAAACTCTGATCAACAGATTATCTCTCATCGTGAGTTAACATCAGAAGAACCATATAATGAAACATTGCTCGATGGCCTATCGCTTGAACAGGCACTCACAGATAAAGGGAGTTGGGTTTACAGCTCCTTGTCTAATCAAGAAATGTATTCTTATTCCGTATATATTCCCGGTTGGAATTGGACTTTGGTCGGTTTCGTTCCTGAAAAGGAATTGAGTGATGAAAGCTTAGGCATGTTAAAAATTAACGCCATATTGGCATTGCTAGGCGTAGTTATTATTTCCGTTTTACTTTTTAATGTCATTAATCGTGCAATTAAGCCATTAAAGAACCTACAGAGGCAAATAGCTAAATTAGGCCAAGGGGATCTTTCACAAACTTTCGAACAATGCCCTCAAGACAGCCACAATGAAGTTGATCACATCACCATAAGTGTGGCACAAACGGCTGCAAGTTTAGCAGGATTAATTGAGTCGTTAAAACAGTCTGTCAGCAGCTTAGAAAGCCAAGCAATTCTTAGCCAACAAACATCAAAATTGAATGGTAATGAGGCAAAATCACTGTTAAACCAAACAGAACAGATTGCGACAGCTATCGAAGAAATGTCTTCTTCTATTAAAGATGTAGCGCAGAATTCGAGTCAAGTTGCCCAGCAGGCGCAAGAAATTGATGGCGCATCAAACCAAGGACATACACAGTTAACTCAGGCGGTTACAGAACTACAATCCTTGCGTGAACAACTTATTCAAAGTCAAAAAAATATTGAAAGCGTCAACAATGAAACTCAAGCCATCAGTCAGGTTACAGAAGTCATTAACGGCATTGCAGACCAAACTAATTTACTCGCCTTAAATGCCGCAATTGAAGCAGCCAGAGCGGGTGACCAAGGTCGTGGTTTTGCTGTTGTTGCTGATGAAGTTCGCTCATTAGCACAAAGGACACAACGTTCAATTAGTGAGATAGGTACGACTATTAACAAATTACAACAGCAGGTAGAACACACAGCAACACAAATGATCCAGTGTCAGCAACTGGGTGAGTCATCAGCGGTACAAGCTGATACAGTTAATAATCAACTCACACTGATTAATCATAATATCGGCGAAATGGCAATATTTTCATCTAGTATTGCCAGTGCCACCAAACAGCAAAGTACGGTAGCAGATGAAGTGTCACGCAGCTTACATACTATTTCTACACTTGCACAAAATAGTGATGAACGGGCAACAAAAGCGGTAAGTGATTCAGAGCAATTAACCAAACTTGCGCACAGTATCAAACAACAAATAGGTGTATTTAAAGTGGTTTAACTAAGTGGGATTTTAGCAGACCAGTACTCAATCTACTGAGTGCTGGTTAATTATCTTAATCGCTTAGTTGAGCAACGATAATCGTCACAACGAAGATTTGCGACTTAGGTAATACAGGTTCATGCTTAATGTTATTTCACGACAGTAGTTTACGACAAAAAACAAAAATATCCCATTAAGCTGCCGACATATGAATTAAGAATGATGACAGCTTAATAAACGAACCTAATTATCTAAATTTCAGCTTATGTGGCTAAGTTAGGTAAGATAATTGGCAGCTGACCTCTAATCGAGTCGATGTCCTGCTTTACAATATCTTTATCTATTTCCAGCGTAACAACTTTAGTGACGTTAGTGCTCATTTCTTTGCGTAAGTTACCTAGAAAATGAGGCGCGGCAACAACAATCAATTGGCTAAATTTGTGCGCATTATATTCAGCCTCAAGGTATCGACAGATCTCCCTGGCAAATTCGACAGCCTCATTCTTTTTAGGCTCTGTTTTCCCCCCGACAGAATGATGACTATTGGTTGCTCCTCCAGCCTGACGGCCTGGTAGATCTGAGGTTAGTTCCTGTTCATGCTGCTGTGCTTCGGGATGGATCATACTCTTAATCTCAATTAATGTAGATTTTGCTGTTTCTGCGTTAAATAGACGTGCATGTGCGCTATCCGCGACTAAAATCCAACTGCTCATTATATATCTCCCGTTAAGTGCATTATTAACAAATTGCCATGTTCAAAAAACAAACAATTAGCGTTAATTAATTATAGACAATATTTCTGTTAACACTTGGGAATTGAACTGTATTTCCTGGTATCTTTGAATAAAAATCTTACTTAGCAGTGGCGAGTTTACTATATATTTTTTGGCTTTTTAAAAGGCGGCGACTGAACATAAAATTGGCTTTGTTAACAGCCACTAAGTAACAAGCTAATGAGTGCTAGATTGAGTCATAAGTTAAAACCGGTCGATTTTAGTTTTGTAAACAAGATGAGTAGCCAATAAAAAACCGCTTTATTACTAAAGCGGTTTTTTTATATCAAACGATATAACGTTTATAGTTCGTTGTTACGATCCATATTTTCAGTATTCTCAAGCCATAACGCGTTGATGATACCGAATGAACACGCTAACAATACCCCTAAAATCCACGCAAAATACCACATAGACGTTGCTCCTTAATTTAGTAAAGTGAGCTTTTGTTGTTTTCAACATACTCACGATTTAAGCGGCCGTACATCTTGTAGTAAGTCCAAATGGTGTAACTTAATACTGTAGGTACGAAGATAATAGCGGCAACGGTCATCACTTTTAGTGACATTTGACTGGCTGTAGCATCCCACATTGTTAAGCTGACATTAGGTTCTAATGATGAAGGCATAACAAATGGGAACATTGCTGCACCACAGGTTAAAATGACACTAGCAACCGCAAGCGAACTGAAAAAGAACGCAAATCCACTACGATTTAAACGACTGGCAAAAATCACCAATATTGGCATTAATAATCCTAACACCGGGAATAACATGGTAAGAGGATATTTATCATAGTTGGTTAACCAAGCACCCGCTTCAACCGCCACTGTCTTAGTAGTTGGATTTGACGGGCCAGCAAGGTCGAGGGCTGAGGTAATAACATAACCATCAATACCGTTTACAAGCCAAACCCCTGCAGCACCAAACAGAACCACTAATAGACCACCACAAATTTGCGATGCTTTAGCGCTTCTAACGCGCAGCTCTCCGTCGGTCTTCATTTGTAACCATGTAGAGCCTTGCATTATCACCATAGTGACACTCACAAGACCGGCTAATAAGCCAAACGGATTCAATAAACCCAACAGACCGCCATGATAAGTGGCGCGTAAATATTCATCAAAGTTAAATGGTACGCCTTGAAGCAAGTTACCAAATGCCACACCAATGATTAACGGTGGTACAAAACTGCCGACAAATAATGCTCTATCCCATGACTTACGCCATCTTGGATCTTCAATTTTAGAGCGATAATCAAAACCGACTGGACGTAAAAACAATGCAAATAGTACTAGCATCATTGCCACATAAAAGCCCGAAAACGATACCGCGTAGACCATAGGCCAAGCAGCAAATAATGCACCACCCGCCGTCACTAGCCATACTTGGTTACCGTCCCAATGTGGTGCGATAGTGTTAATCATAATACGGCGTTCAGTATCATCTTTACCAATAACGGGTAACAATATACCTACGCCCATATCAAAGCCATCTGTCACGGTAAAACCAATCAACAGCACGCCGATTAACGCCCACCAAATAAATCTTAATACTTCATAATCAAACATAATCAGGTCCTCAGATTAAGCATCTTGGGTTTCGAAATGGTAACGGCCGGTCTTTAAGCTGCTTGGACCAAGACGAGCAAACTTATACATCAAGTAAGCCTCTATCACCAACAGGATGGTATAGAACACCGTAATCGAAATAATACTGAACCAAAGATCCGCCGTCGTTAAACTAGACGCCGACATGAATGTTGGTAGCACTTCAGAAATGGTCCAAGGTTGGCGACCAAACTCTGACACAAACCAACCAGCTTCAATGGCTACCCATGGAAGTGGCAAACTGTAAAGAGCAGCACGAAGTACCCACTTTTTCTCGGCGATTTGATGACGAGTGCTTTGCCAGAAGGCGGCAGCAAACACCAATAGCATTATCATCCCAGAGCCAACCATTAAGCGGAAACTCCAGAACATAGGCGCCACGGTAGGAATTGAGTCATAAGACGCTGCAATAATTTGCTCTTCAGTCGCATCCACCACTTTGTCGGTATAACGCTTAAGTAAGAAACCATAACCTAGATCGATTTTAGTTGCTTCAAATTGCTCTCTAACCTCAACCGATTTATCACCAGCACGTAATTTTTCAAGTAAAGCATACGCAACCATACCGTTACGAATTCGTACTTCGTGATCTTTAATAAGATCCTTAATACCGGTTACTTCTCCATCTAAAGAACGTGTCGCAATGATACCCATCGCATATGGGATCTTAACGGCGTAATCCGTGTGCATAGTTTCTTGGTTAGGGAAACCAAATGCAGTAAAGGCTGCTGGTGCAGGTTCCGTGTGCCATTCAGCTTCAATTGCCGCTAATTTAACACGTTGGACTTCACCGACTTCATAACCCGATTCATCACCTAACACGATGACCGATAAAATAGATGCCATACCAAAGCTTGCTGCAATAGCGAATGAGCGACGAGCAAAAGGTAAATCTCGGCCTTTCAATATGTAATATGAGCTAATGGCAAGTACAAACATGGCACCGGCAACATAACCAGATGCGACGGTATGAACAAACTTAACTTGCGCGACGGGGTTAAATACCACTTCGGCAAAATTGGTCATTTCCATACGCATGGTTTCGTAGTTAAACACCGAGCCCACTGGATTTTGCATCCAACCATTTGCGATCAAAATCCATAAAGCTGACATATTAGAGCCAAGAGCGACAAGCCAAGTGACGACTAAATGTTGGCGTTTGCTGAAGCGATCCCAACCAAAAAAGAACATCCCGACTAACGTAGACTCAAGGAAGAATGCCATTAAGCCTTCAATCGCCAGAGGCGCGCCAAAAATGTCACCTACGTAATGAGAATAGTAGGACCAGTTAGTACCAAACTGGAACTCCATCGCTAAACCCGTTGTTACGCCTAAGGCAAAGTTAATCCCAAACAACTTACCCCAAAATTTAGTCATGTCTTTATAAACTTGCTTATTGGTCATCACATACAGTGATTCCATAATCGCAAGAATAAAGGCTAAACCTAGGGTGAGTGGAACAAATAAAAAATGATACATGGCTGTCAGCGCAAATTGAAAACGCGATAGCTCAACGACCTCTTCGATAATCATTGGCGACTCCTTACTTCAGTACAACCAAATACGACATAGCAACACTCGGTTACCATAATGATGATGTTATACCTGAAAACGGTAATATTGAAGCAGTGGACAACTCACCAAAGAGTGAAAAATGATAAATTAATCTATTTGCCTGTGTTTTCAAGTCCAGTCCTAAACGCCCTATATCTTACGGTATAATGGCTTGGTAGATCATATTTTTTAATCAAAAATGTGATAAGCATTAGATTTTTTGCATGAATAATTTTTTGACTTAAAAAATCAGTCTTTTACAGTCGATCTCACACCTATTCGATACACATTTGATGTCAGATGGATCACAACTCAACAAGAAACTTGTGGTATTCGTTGTAATAAAAATTGTACAACCATCTCCACCCTATCTTGAGGTATTGACAAAAAATGGATAATTGCTAGGAATAAAAAGCAAGCATGTCTTATTTTTGACAAAACACCCTGCTCACTCAGATTGTTAATAAAAAGTAGTTAAATACACAAAAATTAATATTAGATAAATATTTCTATAATTAACAATACACCACTAAATTCATAAAGCGCTGTTTAAATTAAGTATAAGTAAATTTATTTTAAAAATTAAATTAAAATAATACAATAATTCATTAAATAAACTAATGCCAAACATCATTTTTTCTCGTTTGAGCATACATTAGTTCAATTGTATAATTTGCGCACAATTAAGAAGACGAACACTAAGTAGTGCAATGAGTCGTTGTCTTAATTCCAGTGACCTAACCTAGAGAGAATGTGCTATGACTCAATTATTCGAACATATTGCCAACTTGTACAAACGTGTTTTTACTGAAATGTTTACTGCTAAAGAAGTGAAATAAGCGAGCTCACGTTTTTATCTATACCGTGTTTAGTGAATGTTTTTGTTAGCGCAGAAATAATATTAAGCGGTAATCGTTATGATCCAAGGATAACGAATCAGAAAACCCCATAGAATAAATCTATGGGGTTTTTCTTTATCACGACAACATAAAATCAGCAGCGCTAAACAAATTGAAACCAATAAAAAAGGCGACTCAAAGGAGTCGCCTTTTGCTTTATAAATTAAGTGTTTTAGCTAAATCAAGTGCTTTAGCTAAACTAAAAATTTAATTTGCGATTAGCCGATTTTCACTCGTGCATTACGGAACATGCGCATCCATGGGCTATCTTCACCCCAGTTATCTGGATGCCATGAATTAGCAACAGTTCTAAATACTCGTTCAGGATGCGGCATCATAATGGTTACACGACCATCTGTGGTACAAATACCCGTTAAGCCATTGGCTGAACCATTTGGATTTTCTGGGTACTGGGTGGCAATTTGACCATGACCATCAACATAACGCAGTGCAATAGTGCCCGATGCTTCTGCATTTGCTAACGCTTGAGCATTAGCAAATTCCACTAAGCCTTCACCATGCGATACAGCGATAGGCATACGAGAGCCAACCATACCGTCAAAAAATACCGATGGATTTTGTTGCACTTCAACCAAACTGAATCGAGCTTCAAAACGCTCTGAGCGGTTACGTACAAAACGCGGCCAATGCTCACTTCCTGGAATAATTTCTTTCAGATTAGATAACATCTGACAACCATTACACACGCCAAGGGCGATGCTTGAATCACGTTCGAAGAAACGGCTAAACTCATCGCGAGCACGGTCATTAAACAGAATCGACTTAGCCCAACCTTCACCAGCACCTAACACGTCACCATATGAGAATCCGCCACAAGCCACTAGGCCTTGGAATTCTTCAAGGCTAATACGGCCAGATAAAATGTCCGACATGTGCACGTCGCGGCTTTCAAAACCGGCACGGTCAAAAGCTGCTGCCATTTCAACATGAGAGTTAACGCCTTGCTCACGTAAAATAGCCATTTTAGGGGCAGCGCCTTTAAGAATATAAGGTGCAGCCACATCTTCACTTGGATTAAAGCCTAATTTAACCGTTAATCCTGGCGCATCAGCTTGTTGTTTAAGCTCATACTCTTCACGCGCGCATTCTGGGTTGTCACGTAGCGCTTGCATGCGATAGGTCGTTTCTGACCACAAAGTGCGCAGTGCTGTACGACTATCAGCAAATATCACTCGCTCGCCATCGTTAATGCTAATCTTGTCTGCCGCTTGTAAGCCACCAATGTGATGACACGTGACACCTTTAGCCTCAAATTGTGCAGCAATGGCTTTGGCATCAACAGCACTGACTTGAATTACAGCACCAATTTCTTCGTTAAATAAACGCTCTAAATCAGTACCATTCAAGCTGGCTAAATCAATCATTAACCCGGTATTACCGGCAAAGGCCATTTCCACTAAGGTGGTAAATAAACCGCCGTCGCTACGGTCGTGATAAGCCATAACCGCTTGCTCGGCGACTAACTGCTGCATCACTTCAAAAAAGCCCGCTAAGTTAGCGGTTTTATCTAATGTGGGTGCAATATCGCCTAACTCACTATAAACCTGCGCTAAACAAGAACCGCCTAAACGATTTTGGCCATTGCTTAAGTCCAGCATTAATAATGCACTGTCACCTTTATCATCACGAAGTTGCGGCGTTACCGTTTTACGAATATCTTGCACCACACCAAAAGCGGTGATGACTAACGACATAGGCGATGTGACGGATTTGTGAGTACCATTTTCTTCCCATGCGGTTTTCATCGACATGGAGTCTTTACCGACAGGAATCGTGATACCGAGTTCAGGACAAAGGTCTTCACCAATCGCTTTAACCGCCTGGTATAAACCCGCATCTTCGCCTGGATGACCCGCTGGAGACATCCAGTTAGCAGAAAGTTTAATACGCTTGAACGAGCCAATATCGGTACCGGCAATGTTCATAATCGATTCGGCAACTGCCATACGAGCAGAGGCGTCGAAATCGAGTAATGCTAACGGAGTACGCTCACCCATCGACATCGCTTCACCGCAGTAGCTGTCATAACTTGATGCGGTTACTGCACAGTCGGCAACAGGAACCTGCCATGGACCCACCATTTGGTCGCGATTAACTAAACCAGTGACGGAGCGATCACCTATGGTGATAAGGAAGGTTTTGTCAGCCACGGTTGGCAAGGTTAAAATGCGCTTAACGGCATCGTTTAGCTCAATTTTAGTTTGATCTAACGCTGGCGATACTGCTTTGGCAGTCACCACATCACGGCTCATTTTAGGCGCTTTACCTAATAAAACTTCAAGCGGTAAATCAATCGGCTTGTTATTAAAGTGACTGTCGGCAAGCGTTAAATGCATCTCTGCAGTTGCTTCACCAACCACCGCAAATGGCGCGCGTTCACGGGCACAAATATCAGCAAATTGTTGTAAGTTCTCTGGTGCAACCGATAACACATAACGCTCTTGAGATTCATTACACCAAATTTCAAGCGGGCTCATGCCTGGCTCGTCAGAAGGAACATTACGTAAATTGAATACCCCACCGCGATCAGCATCATTCACTAACTCAGGGAACGCATTAGATAATCCACCAGCGCCCACATCGTGAATAAATTGAATTGGGTTGGTGTCACCTAACTGCCAGCAGCGGTCGATAACTTCCTGACAACGACGTTCCATTTCTGGGTTTTCACGTTGTACAGAGGCAAAATCTAAATCTTCGCTAGACTGACCAGACGCCATAGAAGATGCGGCGCCGCCACCTAAGCCAATGTTCATTGCCGGTCCACCAAGCACAATAAGCTTAGCGCCAACGGTAATCTCACCTTTTTGAACATGTTCTTCTCGGATATTGCCTAAGCCACCGGCAATCATAATCGGCTTATGATAACCACGCACTTCAACGCCATTGTGGCTAGAGACTAATTGCTCGTAGGTGCGGAAATAACCGGTAATGGCAGGACGACCAAATTCATTGTTAAATGCTGCGCCGCCAAGAGGGCCTTCGAGCATGATTTCTAACGGAGTGACGATACGATCTGGTTTACCGTAATCCCCTTCCCATGGTTGTACAAAACCAGGAATTTTCAAGTTAGAAACAGTAAAACCAGATAAACCTGCTTTAGGTTTAGAACCTCGGCCAGTCGCACCCTCATCGCGAATTTCACCACCAGAACCAGTAGCAGCGCCAGGATATGGGCTAATAGCGGTTGGATGATTGTGAGTTTCTACTTTCATCAATATATGCATTGGTTCAGTGTGATAGTTATAAACACCATCGGGATCAGGGAAAAAACGACCCGCTACCGGACCCGTCATCACTGCGGCATTATCTTTGTAAGCTGATAACACGTAATCTGGCGTGACTTCAAAAGTGTTTTTAATCATTTTGAACAATGATTTTGGCTGTACTTCGCCATCGATTGTCCAGTCTGCATTGAAAATTTTGTGGCGACAATGTTCCGAGTTTGCTTGAGCAAACATCATTAGTTCGATGTCGTTAGGGTTACGCTTTAAACGAACAAAATTTTCAATTAAATAGTCAATTTCATCATCGGCAAGGGCCAAGCCTAGCTTAATATTGGCCACTTCTAAGGCGCGGCGGCCTTCAGCAAGAATATTCACACTGCTAAATTTTGCTGGTTCTGTACGAGCAAATAATATTTCAGCAGCTTCAAACGCCGGCAGCATGACTTCGACCATGCGGTCATGCAATAAACCTTGCAGTAGTTTTTGCTGCTCGGCTGTTAATACTGACGCTTCAACATAATAAGCAATACCACGCTCAAGACGGTTAACTTTGCCTAAGCCACAGTTGTGGGCAATATCAGTAGCTTTAGAAGACCAAGGAGAAATAGTGCCAGGACGAGGAGTAACAAACAGTAAAGTGCCTTGTGGGGCATGAGACTCAATAGCTGGGCCATAAGTAAGAATAGTTTCTAACTGTAGACGTTCATTATCATCTAGTGGTTCACTCAAATTAGCTAAATGTACATATTCAGCATAAATTTGCGATACAGGAAGCGCTGCGTTTTCGCAAGCCTCCATGAGTTTTTGAACTCTAAATGCAGATAGTGCTGGGGCTCCGCGAATGATTTCCATCACGTCTATTCACCTTTATAATATAGGAGGATCAGAATTGGCGCTATTATAGGGAATTGCACACTACAAATCACCTTCAAGCGCAGGTGAAAACAGTGTTTCCTGATAGGGAAAATATCCCATTCAAGTAATGCTAAAATGAATAACATAAACACTTTACCTTTTAACAAAAAATAACCACTAAATGCTGCTTATTTACTCAACTATAGGCGTTTAGGAAAACTACTGATAAAGTAAGCAAAAAATAAGCTAACTCCCCTACATATTTAAAGGCTATTCAACCGGTATTTCATTCGTTTTTACACATCACTCTGGTGACATTAACGAAACAACTTAAGATAACCAATTAATAAATATGATCAAAACCTTATTCATAATCTTACTTTGCGGGATATTATCCGCCTGTCAACCTGTTGATATTCAAGATGTTGATATTGCTGCCCCTGCACCTAAGCGTACCGTATTAAAGGTAGGGACATTATATGGCCCGCAGATTTATCTTAATTCAGAACAGGGTGAAAGCGGATTCGACTTCGAAATGGCGCAGCGCTTTGCTGACTATTTAGCCGTTCCTTTAGAAATGATCCCGTACACCAATCGCAAGCAATTATTCGCGGCATTAAAAGAAAACAAGATTGATATTATTGCGGCTGGCATCGCTAAAACCCCTAACCGTAGTCAACAATTTAAGCTCGGACCCACCTTATATAAAGTCAACCAAGTATTGGTTTATAAGGAAGGCACTCCGGAGCCCAAAGATATTAGTACTCTGTCAGGTGAAATTACTGTCATGGCTAACTCATCTTCAGTCAATACCTTAACTAAATTACAAAAAGACTATCCTGAGTTGATGTGGAATCAAGTCAACGACAAAGACAATGAAGAACTGTTTGCATTAATTGCCAACGGTGAATTGAACTACACCATTTCAGATTCAAATAGTTTATTGATCAATCAGCGTTTTTTACCTGAACTACGCGCGGGGATGATTTTAGAAGAAAAGGTCGAAGTGGTGTGGCTATTACCGCCGAATAACAGCGACCGTTTAATGAGTAAACTATTGGCTTTTTGGCATAAAGAAAGACGTGCGGGTACGCTGGAGCATTTGAACGAGAAGTATTTTGGCCATGTTAAGCGTTTTGATTACGTTGATACTCGTGCCTTTATCCGCGCAATTGATAACATTCTGCCCGAATATCGTAGTTTTTTCGAGCAGTATTCTGGAGAGTTAGATTGGCGTAAATTAGCGGCTGCTAGTTATCAAGAATCACACTGGAACCCGAGTGCTCGCTCACCTACAGGGGTGAGAGGTATGATGATGCTAACCCAACCTACAGCGGCTTATGTTGGTGTAGATGATCGCTTAGATGCAGAACAAAGCATACGTGGTGGGGCATTTTATTTAAAAGACATGATGGAGAGATTGCCTGACACCATCTCTGAAGCTCAACGGATCTGGTTCGCACTGGCTTCCTATAATATCGGTTTAGGTCATGTTGAAGATGCACGACGATTAACTGAATCAATGGGAATGGATCCTAGCGCATGGCGTGATGTCAAAAAAGTATTACCTTTGCTGCAACAATCTAAATATTATAAACAAACTCGATATGGTTATGCCCGTGGTAGCGAAGCTGTTCATTATGTTGACAGTATTCGTCGTTATTACGACACCTTAGTGTGGATCGATAATCAAACCCAAAAGTTGGAGATTATTGAAGAACCTCAACAAATTGAAATCATTGCTGAAGACGCTTCAAAAAATATCCATGAAGCAGCACACTAATTTTTGTGCTGACACGATTATCGTCATAAACCTGACCGATAATTGTCACGAATATAAGGTACTATGGTGCTGAATTTATCGTAAGAAAGCATTCTGCTAAAGTATGCGGTTTATCAGTAACCTCGATGAGGTTAGCCAATATTAAGGGATCACGGTATGAGAAGAAGAGCTATAAGCAATACCATGTCACGTCGTCGTGTCATGCTTAAAGTACATAAAAGCCGCATTCAAAATCGTCAACGAGCTCATTTTTTATTGGTACAAACTGAAAATTAATCTTCCGTTAACCACATAAAAACCAGTCACTCAATCAGTCTATTTTATAGCTAACTGTTTGAGTGCTTTTTTTTCTGCTCTACGTCGTTGAAAAAATGCACTTAGCTGCGCACCACACTCTGCTGCCAACACACCTGAACTGACTTCAAGCTGATGATTAAAAACTGGATGTTGTAATAAATTAATCACGCTACCTGCCGCGCCAGTTTTTAAATCATCTGCACCATAAACAACCCGCGCAATACGGCTGTGCACCATGGCACCTGCGCACATAGTGCAGGGTTCTAACGTGACATATAAAGTCGTGTCGAGCATACGATAATTCTCTAACACCTTGCCGGCTTGACGAATACATTCCATCTCGGCATGAGCGGTTGGATCGTGATTCACAATACTTAAATTACAACCACTGGCAATCAATACATCGTCTTTAACCAATACGGCACCCACAGGCACTTCGCCTTTTAGCTCGGCTTGCTCGGCAAGTTGCATCGCTAAACGCATCCACTTTTCATCAATGGCGCGCTGAAGCTGATTCGATTTCTCATTGTGCGCATTAGAAAGTGGGCAAGTATCGCTGGAAACGTGTTTTTTTGGGGTATCTGTCACTCTATAAAACCTAGGTAATTGTCATACGTGGCTATTCTAGCAAATAAAAAAGACGCCGCAGCGTCTTTTTATTTAAAGTAAGGAGTCACGCTACAGCGTTATTCCCATTCAATTGTTGCAGGTGGCTTACCTGAAATATCATAAACCACACGAGAAATCCCATCAACTTCATTGATAATACGATTCGACACGCGACCCAAGAAATCATACGGTAAATGTGCCCAATGTGCGGTCATAAAGTCGATAGTTTCTACCGCACGTAGTGATACAACCCAATCATACTTACGACCATCACCCATTACGCCTACCGAACGAACAGGTAAGAAAACGGTAAAGGCTTGGCTGACTTTATTATACAAATCCGCTTTATGCAGTTCTTCAATAAAGATAGCATCGGCACTGCGCAATAAATCACAATACTCTTTTTTGACTTCGCCAAGTACACGAACACCTAGACCAGGTCCTGGAAACGGATGACGATAAAGCATGTTGTAAGGCAAGCCTAACTCTAAACCGATTTTACGCACTTCATCTTTAAATAATTCACGTAATGGCTCAACTAAACCCATCTTCATATTGGCAGGTAAACCGCCAACATTGTGGTGCGACTTAATCACATGCGCTTTACCGGTTGCACTGCCCGCTGATTCAATAACATCAGGATAGATAGTACCTTGGGCTAGCCATTTGGCATTAGCGCATTTCTTTGATTCTTCGTCGAAAATCTCAACAAACACACGGCCAATGATTTTACGTTTGGCTTCTGGTTCTGCTTCGCCAGCCATCGCATCTAAGAAACGGTTTTCAGCATCGACGTGAACAATTTTGAGTCCAAAATGATCGCCAAACATTTCTAATACTTGATCCGCTTCATTCAAACGCAGCAAACCGTTATCAACAAACACACACGTTAGTTTATCGCCAATCGCACGATGTAATAACATCGCCACAACCGATGAATCTACCCCGCCAGATAAACCCAGAATAACTTCGTCATCACCAATTTGCTTTTTTAAACGCTCAATAGCATCTTCAATAATTGATGATGGCTTCCAATTGGCTTTACAGCCACAAATGTCTAGCGCGAAATGCTCTAGCATACGCTGACCTTGGCGAGTATGCGTCACTTCTGGGTGAAACTGTACGCCGTAAAAACCTTTCTCTTCATTGGCCATAGCAGCAAACGGACAAGTTGCCGTTTTAGCGACGGTCACAAAACCTTCAGGGATAGCAGACACTTTATCGCCGTGGCTCATCCACACATCAAGCAAAGGTTTGCCTTCTTCGCTAACAGCATCTTCAATGCTTTTAAACAAAGCTGATGTGGTTTGCAATTCAATTTGTGCGTAACCAAACTCACCTTCGCCAACGCCTTGAATCACTTTGCCACCCAGCTGCTCTGACATGGTTTGCATGCCGTAACAAATACCCAATACCGGTACACCAGCAGTAAACACATATTCAGGGGCACGCGGTGAATTGTCTGCTGTGACACTTTCAGGGCCACCGGCTAAAATAATACCATTTGGGGCAAACTCACGAATTTGCGCTTCGCTCACATCCCACGCCCATAACTCACAATACACACCAATTTCACGGATACGACGCGCAATAAGTTGAGTGTACTGAGAACCAAAATCGAGGATTAGAATCTTATGATCGTGAATATTACTCATGAATAACCTTTACATATTAATTAAGTGTAATAACTCGCATCCAATTGATGCGGTCAAATTAACGCTAATAAAACGAGGGCGACATAACGTCGCCCTTATCATAATTACGAACGATAGTTTGGTGCTTCTTTGGTAATGGTCACGTCATGAACGTGTGACTCACCCATACCTGCTGAAGTCACTCTTACAAACTGTGCTTTTTCATTTAACTCTTTAATCGTGGCACAACCGGTTAAGCCCATGCATGAACGCAAGCCGCCCATGTGTTGATGAATGATCTCTTTCAACTTACCTTTGTACGGCACGCGACCTTCAACACCTTCAGGTACGAGTTTGTCTGCTGCGTTGTCACTTTGGAAGTAACGGTCAGATGAACCTTGAGTTTGGCCCATAGCGCCCAGAGAGCCCATACCACGGTATGACTTATAAGCACGACCTTGGTAAAGTTCAGTTTCACCCGGCGCTTCTTCAGTACCAGCAAACATAGAACCCGCCATGATGCATGATGCACCTGCAGCTAATGCTTTAGCTAAGTCGCCAGAAAAACGAATACCGCCATCAGCAATAACAGGAATGCCTAAGGCGAGTACTGCTTCAGCAGCATCAGATACCGCAGTGATTTGTGGTACACCGACACCCGTTACAATACGAGTGGTACAAATTGAACCAGGGCCAATACCGACTTTAACGGCGTTAACGCCCGCTTCAACTAGCGCAATTGCACCAGATGCGGTGGCAACGTTGCCGCCAACAATTTGTAAATCAGGGTATTTGGCTCTAGTGTCACGAATACGCTGCAATACGCCTTCTGAGTGACCATGTGATGAGTCAATCAATAACACGTCAACACCGGCTTTTACAAGCGCGTCAACACGCTCTTCATTGCCAGGACCCGCGCCAACTGCAGCGCCCACACGTAAACGACCTAATTCGTCTTTACATGCGTTTGGTTTGCGTTCAGCTTTTTCGAAATCTTTAACGGTGACTAAGCCTTTAAGTTTAAAGTTTTTATCAACCACTAAGACTTTCTCAATACGATGAGAATGCATTAGTTTTTGTACTTCATCTAACTTAGTACCTTCAGTTACTGTGACTAGACGATCTTTAGGGGTCATCATGTCGGCAACGGTTTTGCTCCAATCAGTCACAAAACGCACGTCACGACCTGTAATAATGCCCACTAGTTCGTGTGCATCATTGACTACAGGGTAACCAGCAAAACCATTATGTTCCGTTAATAAACGTAAATCAGTTAAGCTTGTGGTAGGTGTAACAGTAACGGGGTCTTGAACAATACCGGCTTCATAACTTTTAACTTTACGGACTTCTTCAGCTTGTTGCTCAATACTCATGTTTTTATGAATAAATCCTAAACCACCTTCTTGCGCCATCGCGATCGCAAGACGAGATTCAGTCACAGTGTCCATGGCAGCTGACACAAGTGGAATATTTAATTCGATTTTAGTCGTTAAACGAGTTTTAAGAACTGCGGTATTAGGGAGTACGGTCGAGTGGGCAGGAACCAACAACACATCATCAAAGGTTAGTGCATCTTTCAGTAAACGTAGCATGGCAACATCTCCCTAGTAAGTAGGATTTGAGGTGAAATATTGCGGCGAGATTATACCTTGCATATTGCAGTTGGTAAATGGAAAATGGATTTTTATTAACGTTAGAATGAGAACTCTCATGAGTGCCACAAAAAACAATGTTTATAGTGTTTCGCAATTAAATAGCGAAGTGAGGCATATTCTTGAAGGTCAAATCGGCAAAATTTGGCTAAATGGTGAAATATCAAACTTTTCGGCCCCAAGTTCAGGGCACTGGTATCTCACCTTAAAAGACGCTCATTCACAAGTTCGCTGTGCCATGTTTAAGGGCCGTAATCAATCTGTGCGCTTTAAACCCGTCAATGGTCAACAAGTGTTGATTAAAGGCGCCATCAGTGTTTACGAGCCTCGTGGCGATTATCAGCTGCTACTTGAGTCAATGTTGCCAGCAGGTGATGGACTACTCGCACAAGAATTTGAAGCATTAAAACTAAAATTGGCCGCTGAAGGCCTATTTTCCCTAGAAACCAAACGCCCTATTCCAACTAATATCCAACGAATTGGTGTCATCACATCGGCAACGGGTGCGGCGTTGCGAGACATCTTGCATGTATTAGCACGCCGAGATCCCTCAATCGAAGTGGTTGTGTACCCCACTCAAGTTCAAGGTGCTACAGCCAGTCAATTAATCTGCCAAGCCATTGTTACTGCCAATCAACGCATGGAAGTAGATGTACTGTTGCTTACCCGTGGTGGTGGCTCGTTAGAAGATTTATGGTGCTTCAACAGCGAACATTTAGCCCATGCGATTTACAACAGCGCACTGCCTGTGGTGAGCGCTGTTGGCCATGAAATAGATACCACTATCAGTGATTATGTTGCCGATGTACGCGCCCCTACGCCGTCAGCCGGTGCTGAATTATTATCGAAAGACAAAGGCAATAAAGCTGAAAAGTTGGCGCTATTGCTATCGCGTTTACAGCAAGGGATGAAACATTACCAATTGCAGCAGTATGGACGATTAACTCAGTTATCTCACCAACTTCAACGCCATGAGCCGCAGCATAAACTGCAGCAATTTGAACAACGATTTGACGAAATGCAAATGCGCTTAGAAAATGCCTTACAGCATAAACTCAGTCGCCTAACCTTACGCCACCAGCAATTACATAATCGCTTGCAACAACGTTCACCAATTAATACCTTAACCATAGAAAAACAACGGCTTGGGTATTTAATTGAACGCTTTAACGACGCCAGTAAAGATTATTTTAAACAGGCTGAATCACGAGTTTCACAGGCCGCCCATAAACTTGATACCGTCAGCCCGCTGGCAACCTTGAGCCGAGGTTACTCAATCACAAGTACCAATGAGCATGTTATCGAAAATGCCAATCAATTAAGCAATGGTGATGTAATTCATACTCGGTTAAAGCAAGGAAGTGTCACCTCAACAGTGACAGATGTTTCAACTAAATAACAAGCATGGTTTCGATGATAGAAATGTGGCAAAAAGACGTAACGTGAAACAGATAGATTATCGATTATATATGCTTGTTATTTAGATCACTTACCATCCATATATACCAAATTATCTGTGCCAAATACATGTAGTCATCTAGATTATTGTTCACTAACTCCGTTATCGGTTAAGCAAAAAAAGCCATCTTTCGATGGCTTTTTTATTTAAAGATCAACAAGCATTGCTTGTTAACCACACTCACGGATAAAACTATTTACCCATTGGTGTTAATACAATTTCTACACGACGATTTTGCGAACGACCTTGCTCGGTAGAGTTGCTGGCAATTGGGCTTGACTCGCCCATACCAGTTGAAGATACCCGTGAACCGCTAACCTTCTGGCTCGTCATATATTGCGCAACTTCACTCGCTCGTACTTGTGACAAACGCAGGTTATAAGAATCTGAACCCGAACTGTCGGTATAACCAATCACATTTAAGCGAGTGTCATCATATTCTTTAGCCACTAATACAACACTGTTTAACACTGATTTAGCGCGTGAACTTAAGACAGTTTGATCAACCGCAAAAGTCACTTCATTAGGCATGTTCAGTACAATATTGTCACCGTTGCGCGTCACACTCACGCCAGTTGATTTTAACTGTTTACGCAATTCTGCTTCTTGCACATCCATGTAATAACCAATACCACCACCAAGAGCCGCACCAGATGCTGCACCAATTAATGCACCTTTACCGCGGTCGCTTTTGCTTGATGAAAGTACACCAATGGCTGCGCCTGAAAGACCACCGATAATAGCGCCATTTGTGGCTTTAGCATTTTCTGATTCGCCCGTATAAGGATTAGGTAATTGGCAACCAGACAACAACAGCGCCGAACCGATTAATGAACTGCATAACAATGATGCATTTAACTTTACTGACATACACACTCCTAACTACTTATCCCATATGGATAAGTAAAAACTGACAAAATCAAAAATCGTCATTCTAACGTAGATCTAAGGTACACAAGCATAAATTTTACGTTATATTTTATTAATCAAACGTCGACGAAACCCAATCACTCCGGCGAGTAAGCCAATACTTAACCAAGATAACGCCCCGCCTGAATGTTCAGTTTCAATATAAATTTCTTCCACATAAACCGCATCACGGTCGCTACTTTCAAGTGGCAACGCGTATAAGGCATTCGACTCATCACTACTTATTGTCGCAACCGGATCGGCATAACCTAGCTCATATAAATCGATCAACACATCATAGTGATCGGCTTGATAACCACTGGCTAACGTAGTGAGCACTTCGTAATCATCATTACTAGAATCTGCGTGGAGGGTGAATACGTCGGTTGAGTAATAATGGATCCACGGCCCACCATCTTGGCTTAAATATAACTCGGCAAATACATCAGCCTGAATGTCGCCCGCACTGCTGGTAATATCAGCATCAAAGGTCACACTAAAGGTTTGATAAAAACCATCATAATCATAGTCATCAAATAAACTTGAATCTGCACCGTAGAAAGAAAAGTCGTAATAAACAACTTGATTTTGCTGCGCCAACGCTCGTTGTTGCTGGTTGGCCGTTGTCGCGGCAGCTTTTTGATTTTTAGCCATCACTTGTTCACGGGTGACTTTTTTATTCAGGGTTGCAACGGTACCTTGCAACTTAGCTTGCTCATGTAAAGCGCTCACCCTAGCCTGCTTGTCCGCTTCAGTTTCTGGCGTTTGCGGATTAATGACTCTTGCTTGACTGTATGTACCAAAAGCTTGTTCAGAGATCCGCTCGGCGCCTTGTACTGTTGGCGAACTTAACCAGAGTGCACTAGCAACACATAAACTTACGCCCCATTTTAGCTGGGTATTAATTGTCGATAGATTGGCTGTCTTGGCAGTATTATGTTTCATGTTAGTTCCTCACAGTCTTGATATTGAGGCCATTTAACCCTAATCAAAATGAACGTAAGCTGAACATAGTAATAAGGTAGACTTCCGATATCGCTACCCTTTAGTGCCACTGTTATAAATCAATACCGCGAAAACATCCCATAGAGGTAAACCATTCAGTTAATGTTCATCTGCTACCCCTTATACTGCCAAGTCAAATCATCGATACATTGGCATTTACTGATATCTTACGGGCGTTTATGTTTCGCTTACGGCTATTTACTCAATAAGATTAAGTAGATGTTTCTATATAGAAAGGGATCTTTTACACTGGCAATAATGAGGTTATTAGGGAACACAATATGCAGCGTATGCTCAACGTAAATGCCACCATGTTAGGCCTGATGTTAGCGGTACTTTCACTAGCGTGCTCAGTGCCGTCCTATGCTGCTGCATTACATTCATCAGCAGGTGCTCAGTTCTCCCCAGGCCCCAATAATAATCGTCAAAACAATAACCAGCAGAACAGTAATCTGGTGGTTAATAGCGCTCAACAAGCTGTACAAATGGCTCAACGAAGTTATTCAGGTAAAGTATTAAAAGTGCAATCAGCTAACGTCAATGGACATCCTGGTTATCGAATTAAATTACTCACCAATGATGGAGTCATTTTTTATGTGTTAGTCGATGCCACCAATGGCTCGGTTACAAGGAACTAGCTCATGAGATTATTACTGGTCGAAGACGATTTAGCCCTACAAGCAAACATCAAACAGCACCTTATCGACGCGCAATATACTGTTGATGTCGCCAGCGATGGTGAAGAAGGCTTATTTCAGGCTCAAGAATATCAATACGATGTCGCCATTATCGACGTCGGTTTGCCTAAGCTTGATGGCTTGTCATTAATCAGTCAGTTACGTGAGCAAGACATTAGCTACCCGATCATTATTTTAACCGCTCGAGACAGTTGGCAAGATAAAGTGGTCGGTTTAGATGCCGGCGCAGACGATTACTTGAGTAAGCCGTTTCAGCTTGAAGAACTTGTCGCACGAATTAATGCATTAATTCGCCGCTCCGCAGGTAAAGCCAGTCCAGTGATTCAAAATGGTCCCTTTAGCATTAATACCCGCAGTTTAGAAATTAAAAAGAGCCTGCAAATAATTAACCTTAGTGGTTCTGAGTACAAACTATTTGAATACCTGATGCTGCACCCAGGGTCGGTACATTCCAAAAGTAGTTTAATTGAACACATTTATGATCAGGATTTTGATTTAGACTCCAACGTGATTGAAGTGTTTATCCGTCGTTTACGTAAAAAACTCGACCCCGACAATCAATATCAATTAATTGAAACACTGCGTGGTCAGGGCTATCGACTGCGTCAATTAGACCCTGATGCGTAAACTACTCAGCTCGCTTAAAGTCCGCATTGTGATCAGTGCGTTATTACTGATTTTGGTATTATTGCCCATTATCGGCATAACCGTTAATAACGCCTTTGAAACCCAAATTAATGTCGCGGCAAAAAACCAGTTAAAAGCCTATGTTTACTCTGTTTTAGCCATGGCAGAAGTGGAAGATAACCAATTACAAATGCCGTCTCATTTACTTGAAAACCAATTCAATGTGATTGGTTCAGGTCTTTATGCGTTAATCACCACCAAAGATAATCAGCTACTGTGGACCTCAAACTCATTTCTCGGCCTCAACACCCCGATTAACTTACCCAAGCCCGTAACCGGTAGAAGTACCTTCGACTCGATATTGATTAATGACAAGCCACAGTTGATATACAGTTTTAGCGTGAGTTTTGCCACCAGCGAACAGCCTTTTACCATGACGCTGCACATTATAAAAAACCAACAAGAATACCTACAACAAATCCAAAAGTTTTCTAACACCTTATGGACTTGGTTGCTAGTGTTAACCGCCTTATTGGTTATTGTACAGCTCAGCTGGTTGCTATGGACCCTAAAACCTTTAGGCCAATTTAGCCAAGAACTCAGTGCGGTAGAACAAGGCACATCAATGCAACTCAGTACCCGCTACCCTGTGGAATTGCAAAAAGTAGCGCAACAGTTAAACACCTTATTACAAACCGAACAAAATCAGCGTAAACGCTACCGTAATGCGTTAGCCGATTTAGCCCACAGTTTAAAAACACCTTTAGCGGTAATCCAAACTCAAGCTGACTTAAGCGACGCCTCGATGGAACAAATTAACCGTATAAACCAAATTATTGCTTACCAACTAAAGCGGGCACAAAGCGCGGCTGGCAGTGCTTGGCACTTAGGGGTTAATGTTGACAGTATTGCCGTTAAATTAGTCAGAACCTTAAGTAAGATATACCAACATCAAAACCTCACCATTGAGTATCACCCCAACGAACAAGCCCGCTTTAAAGGCGATGAAGCAGACTTAACAGAAATGCTTGGTAATGTGCTCGACAATGCCTGCAAAGCCGCGAAAACAAAAGTGACATTAACCCTTACACAGCAAGATAGTCAGCTGTGCATGACAATTGAAGATGATGGTGAAGGTATTCCGAAAGATAAACAGCAACATATTTTTGAACGGGGGATCCGTGCAGACACTTACACTCAAGGCCACGGGATCGGGCTGGCAATCGTTAGAGACCTTGTCGACAGTTATCACGGCAAACTTACTGTTGGCCAATCGGCATCATTGGGTGGCGCTCAATTTGAGTTTACTTTCCAACAATAAACACCTGCTTTAGATTGCCGCTATATACTATTTGTTTAGTTTATCTATCTAGCTTATTGCTCTTGCTTACTCCTCTCGCATAGTTCTAGCGTATTAACTTCCGTTATGAGCTTTCAGCTTATGTTCATCTTCGGCCCGTTATGATGAACCTAACAGTCATCAATGACGCTGGAGATAACATGAAAAAAGCCATTCACGTACCCGCTCAGGCATTGCTCGCCTTAGCCTTGGTCTGTATGCCATTAACCAATGTGCACGCGGCGCAACCAACTAATTCATACACTTATACAGCAGAAGATGATGTGGTGAGTGATGCTGAGTTGGCACAAATGCTCGCGCCAATAGCGCTATATCCAGACAGTTTATTAACCCACATATTAATTGCGTCAACGTACCCATTAGAAATTGTCCAAGCCAAACGCTGGTTATCAAACCAAGGTAACCGCGACACCAACCAAATTATGACCGAGGTAGAGTCGCAAGACTGGGACCCAAGTGTCAAAGCCTTGGTAGCATTTCCCAATGTATTGCAGCGTTTAAATGATGATTTAGCGTGGACTCAAAGCGTAGGCGATGCCTTTTTGCAAGATGAAGGCCGCATGCTAGACACCATTCAATCATTAAGACAACAAGCTGATGAAGCCAACAACTTAGCCGACCTTGAGCAAGTAAAAGTGTCGCGGGTTGAGCGCCGGATTATTATTGAATCAGTTCGCCCAGAAATTGTTTACGTGCCTTATTACGACAGCCGTATCGTTTATGGCAACTGGCGCTGGAATCGTTATCCACCGGTTTATTGGAATGCACCTGCTTATGTACATTATCGCCCTAACCACAGTGCTATTTACTGGGATAGCGGAGTACGTATTAGCTTTAACTTCTTTTTTAGTGGTTTTCATTGGCATGATCGCCGTGTAATTGCGGTACCAGTACGTCAAAACTACCGTTACTACACACCACGAAAAATAAGCTACAGCCATGGTGCCCAACATTGGCAACATAAACCTAAGCATCGCAAAGGTGTGGCTTACCACAGCCAAGTGATCAGCAAACGTTATAATGGCCATTATGAGAAACGTAACAAGCAGGTAAGTTATTCACGCGAAGCCAAACGCCAGCAAGCCAATGAACCTCGTCATTATTCCACCAAGGTGAATGATCAGCATAAAGACATAAACCATAGCAGCAAGCAGGATAAGCGTAGTGACAAATCAACGTTAAGAAGTGTAGGCCGCAATGAGCCGATTGAGCACAAAAGTAGCAAGCTAAAACGCGAGTTAAGCCAGCAACGTCAACCAGCAGCACAAGTAAAATCATTTGAGCGCAAAGGTGAGCCGATGAAGTCAAACTACAGTCGTCAACGCGATGTGGCCCAAACTAAGTATGAGACAAAACCAGTGGCGAACATAACAAGCAAGCCGCGCACTCAAGAATTACAACAAGCTCAACGTAACACTCGAGTTGAAACATCGCGCCAGCCGCAAGTTAACGCGATGCGCAATCCACAACAGCAAGTGAAACAAATACGCAGGAGTGAACCACAAAAGCAGCAAGTTCGCGAAACAACTCGATCAACGCCTCAGCAAGCTTCGCGATCAATGAGTCAGCAACGTGATAATGCATCATCACGCCGTGCAAGCCAGTCAAGAGACACCGGACCTTCAAGAGAAAAACAGTCTAGAGAAAGACAGTAAACAGTAAAAAAAGCCGCGAACTACAACAAAAAACGACATGAGTAGGTCTTGTCTCTCATGTTGTTTTTTGTCTATATAAAATCAATAAAATTGCCAGTATTCACGCTAAACCTGAGCATGGGGTAATACAATACAGACATTTAAGCCATGAGGTTCTACTCGGCTAAAAGTCAATTCACCATGATGTAAACTGATAATATGCTGACAAATTGATAAGCCTAAACCCGCACCATGTGAAGCGTTTTCATCAACACGATAAAAGCGGTTTTTGGCTAAGCTGATTTCCTCATCTGACATGCCCCGGCCTTGATCAAGCACATAAATTTTTGTCTGTTGCTCGTCCTGAGTAACCTTAATGGTTATTAAGGATTCTTTAGGACTGTATTTACAGGCATTTTCGATAATATTTTTCAGTACTAATTCGATGTAAAACGGATCGGCATTAATGTTCATATCTTTAGGAACAACGATATACCACTCGTAATCGGCAATGACGTGTACTAGCTGATTTATCACATTCTCAATAATATCTTGTAGCTTACAATCGGTTTTATTTAACGCCTCTATCGCATCCACTCGTGATAACAACAACAGCTGCTCCACTGTATGGCTAATGCGGTTTACACCCTCGCCTATGGCTTCTATATATGGCAACGTTGCCTGCTGAATTTGTGGCATTTGGCCAGACAATACATCGCTTAAGCCATCGCTGTGTAACTTAATAATCGCTAATGGCGTTTTAAGTTCATGGGCGGCATCGGCACTAAAACGACGTTCACGGATCATCGTCTCGCTAATGCGCAGCAAGAAGCCGTTAAGGGCTTTTTGCGTTGATGCTAACTCCTTCGGTAAAGTGAAATTGATAGGAGTTAGGTCTTGGGCTGAGCGGTTATCTAAATGACGTTCTAATAACTTAACCGGTTTAAATAAGTAATAAGTTAACAACAACATGAAAAACATCATAATGGGAGTAATGATTAACGGCGAGCGCCAAGTGTTGCTGATAATTAATGACACGATCTCTCGTCGAACATCATCACGCTGTGCGGTTACAATCCATACCTGATGCGACGATGAGAAAAAGCTGTACACATGCCATAACTCATTATCGATGCTACGAGTGTCATAGCCTTGGATGAAATTGGTTAGTTGTTGCTCGCCAGAACTATCAGAATACGCGAGTAACTGCCCCGAGCTGGACAGTAATTGAAATGATAATTTATGCTCATAAGACAAGGTGACAGGATTAGATTGATCAGCAAAGGTTTCTATTTTTGAATCCGCAACATGGAACAAACTTGGCTGCTGGAGCAATTGTGCCAGTTGAGCTTCTGTTAAATGTTCGACATAAAACTGTTCCAACATTTTGGCGGTTTGCACCATCTGCGCATCAAACAATTCTTCGACTTCATGCATAGCATCACGCGTACTGAGTATGCTCGAAAAAGTTACCGTAAGAACAATCCCCACCAGCATAATCAAACTTAATAATAATCGTAATGAAAACATAATATCCTTATTGTATTAAGTGTAATTAAGTCGCTGTTTGGCTGCCCAGCATTTACTTCATCTACCCTATCTAACTCATAATAAAGCTATACCGTTTCAGTTAAAATATAGCCTATACCGCGCACGGTTTTGATCAGCTCAGTGGCCGTTTTTTTACGTAGATGATGAATATGCACTTCAATCGAGTTGCTGCCCACTTCATCCCAGCCATAAGTTAGCTGTTCAAGTTGATTACGGGTTAACACGCGACCTGCTGATTGAGCAAATTCGAGTAACAATTGATATTCACGGCGTGAAAGCGACACTAACACATCGCGAAAATGCACTTCACAACGGGCAAAGTCGATGTTGAGAGCACCATAGCTAAATTGGTTATTATCTAGGCCATGTTGACGTCGAATAATCGCCTTAAGCCTAGCAATTAATTCCCTCACATCAAAAGGCTTACTTAAATAATCATCAGCACCAATATCTAAACACATTAAGCGGGTGTCAAAATCTGTATTTGCGGTCAACACAATAATAGGTAATGAGATACCATTTTTACGCCACTGTTTTAATAAGTCTGCACCATTGCCGTCGGGTAAACTTAAATCGAGAATAATGGCGCTAAAATCTTCATTTCCTAAGGCGATTTGGGCTTGATTATATGATGCTAAATGATCGACCTGAATACCTGATTTAGCTAAGCTCATTACGATGCCTTGTGCTAACAACTTATTATCTTCTACTAATAACACCCGCATTCAGTACCCTTATTCATTAACGAAACACCTTAAAATCGACACCTTGTTGCTGTAAAAAACCTTCAGCATCCGGTCCTTTTAGCATCGACATTGTGGCCAACATTCCAGCCATAACACAATTGGGCGCCAGCACAGTGACCGATAATGGCGCTTGCTCTACAGGGTAACCCTTTTTAGGATTAATAATATGCCCATAACGTTTACCGTCCACCTCTATATAGCGCCGAGTAGTACCACTAGTGGCTAACGCCCCCTGGCGAATGGTTAACAGTGCCGCAGCGTTATCAAGATTATGAGGGTTTTCAATCCCCACCTGCCAGCCATCGATTTTGGTGATCGGGCAAGCAATATCACCACCAAAGTTGACTAATACCGATTGCTTTGGCCAACGACTCGCTAATATTTGTGCGGTGCGATCCACCGCATATTCCTTACCGATACCGCCAAAGTCGACACTCATGTCTGCAGGCATACAGACGGTCTTATCCGTCAATGCAATACGAGCAAAACCCACCTTAAGCAAAGCAGCATCAATGTCCGTTTGTAACGGCACACGATGGTTACCATCAAAACGCCATAACGCCATTAATGGACAGGCACTGATATCAAATGCTGATTCACTTAATTGAAAACATTGTTGAGCAAATTGCAATAAATGCACTGTCTCGGCATCAATCGGGGTCGTTTCACCTTGGGCATGATTTAACTGCCACACCACGTTAGCTTCAATAAAACGGCTGAATTTATGTTCTATACGCTTTGCTTCGTCATAAGCAATAGTCAGCATTTGCCTCGCAATATACTCGTCATCAACTGCCATTAATAATTCACATGGGCTAGCCATAGCATTAAATGAACCTAAAAAGCCCCAAGGACGAGGCTGTAAGCTCATCACTTTTGGGGCTTTTGACATTGTTGTTAGTGGTTCAAGCAAGTTAAATTACTCTGTTTATTGATGACACATTCATCTTAAAACGAATAACTCACTTGAGCTACTATCGCTTTCACCGCTGGGAATAAATCGTAGTTTTGTAGCTGACCAGGTATCTCAGTACCATTATTTTCAGGATTTTGCTGATAATACTCAATACGATAACTTAATTCATGGCCACCCGATAAACGCTGGCCAAATTTAAGTCCTATGGTGTAAGCCGTCATATCACCAATGCGATAATCGGCGCTGGCATACTCTGGTATTGCATCGCCACTCATCAAGAATGGTTGATAAAACTCAGCTGCTTGCTGCTGGTAATAACGTAAGTGCAATTGTGCGTACATAGTTGGACTAAAATTATATCGGTAATGCGTTTCTAAAGTATGCGATTGAATATCCCAATCATCAGTACTATAGCGATATGAAAAATCGACTACGCCAGAATCCAATGCACCTTTGGTGAGTAAAAACACACTATGCTTAAGGCGTGAGTCTGGACGATTTTCGTAACGGTAAGCTTGTGTTTGACCGTTAACATCGACCTCACTAAGGATCTTATACGGGTCGGTCATGTAACCTGACACACTTGATAAACCATAGTTAGCTTGCATCAACCAATTACGATTAATAATCTGAGTCACACCAAACATAATATCACTGGTTTGTTTAGTATCATCACCCGCTAAACGCGTTTGATCAAAGGCTGCTTGATAATCGGCATCACTGGCATAATCGCCACGAAACACCATTTCTGACATTGCCACAGGACGACCGCCAACAGGGTCAACCACATCATTGGTAAATGCCCCCGATAACGACAATGTAGTGTTATTTTTATTAAAACTACGTTCAAGACCCGCGTTAATGCCCATCGAAAGATAATCAAACTCTTTTGAACCGTACACACCTACGTTACCGGTCCAATCTTGATTAAGCACTTCTTGCCAGTTAGCGCTAAGCTGAACACGAGTATCATGAAAGGTATCATCCAGCGGTGTTTCGCCAGCACTGACAGTATATTGGCCATCACCTGACGGACGCGTGAAAGTTTGACTGTCACTTTGAGCCACTGCACCAGAAGCTGATGCACCAGTTAAACTGTCGACCACAATTTTAAGGTCCAATAACGAACTGTCACCAAAGGCTTTTTGTACATTACCAATCGCTTCTGCAGCTTGAACCCGGTCTTGCTCGCCATAATACATAATGGCAGCATCAACCTTCCAATCATCATTGGCAGGAATCGGTTCTGCTGCACTGGCCTGTTGGCTTAATAAACTACAGCTTGCTAATGCCAACGCACTGGCAATACTTTGCTTAGATGTTAGTTGCATCCACAACCTCCGCCCGCTAATGAGCGACCACCACTAGTACCTTCTTTACTAAAATAAATATGGTCATCTAACGCGAGATCAAGTTTTTCGCTGTTCAACGCCATATCAGCACGGGCTAATTGATCTTTTTCCCAAGGTTGTACACCTAAGTTCGAACAGCCAACCAAACTACTGACAATGGCTAATGCCACCACAGCTTTGGCAAAGGGTTGATAAAATGCTTTTGTCATCAATTTACTCCTGTAACAACATTTGGATTTCTTGTTCATAGGCGGGAATGTTTTCGGTAAAAAAACCCATGTGAGTTTGCACTAATTCACCTTTACGATTGAACAAAAAGCTACTTGGCATACCTTGTAACTCAAAGGCTTGGGCAATATCACCTTCAGGGTCAAAACGAAGATTAAATTTTGCCGGCAGTTTGCTCAAAAACTCATGGGCTAATGCGGTATCAACATCAAGGTTAATTGCGACTACCTCTAAACCTTGCTGTTGATATTTAGCCTGGATGGCATTCATCCACGGAAATGATTTACGGCATGGAGCACACCAAGACGCCCAAAAATCGACATAAACCACTTTGCCAGCAAATTGTTGCAGACTGACACTTGCGCCTTGTTGATCTAACACATCATGTTCTAATGACGGAGCAGCTTGAGCTTGGGCATTAACACCTAACCCTATCGCTAAACTTAACGCTATAAACTTAATGTTACGAAAATGACAAAATAACCCAATTGACATCATATTTTCACCTAATAAACATATTGCAAACAACATAGTCCACCAATCTTAAGATTCACTTAAGCATTGTAAAGATATCGTAAAGACAATTTATGCCATTAAAAAAAGAAAATAACATTAGCCTCCAATCATTTTCGACACGATGCCTTTATCGTTACCAGACTCGGCCACTAAAATCCCTGCTAAATGTAAACTTATAAAAGGGATGAAATACCACAGTGCCAACTTATGAATTGTTTCAGCCTGTTCTTCTATTGCCTCTGGACCAAACTTGAGTAACAAACCTGTTATTACAGAGAACGCTATGCCAGCATAAAATACCCAATACACCCATGCCTGAAACTTTTGCTTTGTCGTAGCTTGGCGCGAAAAAGGCGACGGATAATGCAGACCAAATTTAGCCATATAAACAAACCGAGCAAAAACAAATACGCCCACCGCATAGCCAAAATAAATATGCCACTGGAACATAACGCCACGAATACTTTTAGCAATGCTCACCGCTTGTTTATCGGTAATAATGACATCTAATTTCGCTAAGCCTTGGTGAATTATGGCGGCCATATGGTTTTTTTCCATCCACCCAAGCCTTAGTAATACGGTTAATAACATCACCATCATGGTCAAGGCCAACCCCCAATGAATAAGACGATGGAATAATGGATAAGTTGTCTGTGTTTGCATATAAACCTCGGTAGGATTGCGATGATGGGGCCATTATCACGCCGGAATCTTAACAATCACTTATGGATAACAATAATCGAAAAAGAATCTAAAACATGACACTATGGCGATAAAATAACTTTGAACGAACTCACACATGACTCATTTTCTGCACAATACCCGACAAATGGCGTTATTCCTTGCAGGTTTAGGAACTTCATTGGGCGGACTTTATACTTTATTCCCACAGTGGGCTGTCGAAAACCTTAACCAGTTAGCCTATCACTCCAGTGACACAATATTTATTCAGCATTGGGGATTTATGGTATTAATGGTTGGATGCAGTTTTTTTATTGCAATGTTCCGTTCAGCTTGGATAAAACCGCTGTTTTGCATTGCGCTCATTGAAAAGCTGTTTTTTGTTAGCTTGGTATTGAGTCATGCCAATCAAGATTTTGTCGATGGTTTTTGGTTATCAATGGTAATGGACAGCATGATATGTACTTACATTGCCGCGTATTTATGGTGGTGTCGAGCCACTGGTGATTTAACGTATTAAGATAGGTAAACTCAATTTAACCGAGACTATCTGGCGGTGCCGCGACATCGCATTTTTTACAAATAAGGATCATTCCTAATTGCTGTTGCCGACCTTCTACTGTCATTACCCAAGGGCGAACAGTCCAAGGTGGATTATGGCGTACATGTTGAAAATGGCCGCAACCTAATTCTGCCACCCAATGATGTTCTTCATCCAAATGATAACCGGTAATTTTTTGCTGCATCCTAGTTCACCCAATCTTTAATACCAATTCTAATAGACGGTAAACACCTACAAAAAAGCCTGAACAAGTCAGGCTTTTTGAGTAATAAGTAACTTAAATAACAACGAGGTTACTTAGTACGATCGCGAATGTGGCTCATTGCACGCTTACGACGACGCTCTTGACCCACAGTCAACTTCTCAGTTCTACCTTCAAACGGGTTAGAACCTTCATGGAAACGTAACTGAATTGGCGTACCGACTACTTTTAATGAACGACGGAAATAGTTCATCATATAGCGCTTATACGAATCAGGTAGTTTCTTAACTTGGTTACCATGAATAACCACGATTGGTGGATTATAACCGCCAGCGTGAGCATATTTAAGCTTCACACGACGACCATTCACCAATGGTGGTTGGTGATCATCTTGCGACATTTGCATAACGCGCGTTAGCATTGATGTACTTACGCGACGTGTCGCACTGTCGTAGGCTTCTTCAATTGACTCATATAAATGACCAACGCCAGTGCCATGTAATGCCGAAATAAAGTGAATACGAGCAAAATCGATAAAGCCTAAACGGCGATCAAGTTCGCTTTTAACACGGTCTTTGACTTTTTGATCAATACCGTCCCACTTGTTTATCGCAATCACCAATGCACGGCCTGCGTTTAAGGTAAAACCTAATAAACCAAGATCTTGCTCTGCAATACCTTCGCGTGCATCGATAACTAATAATACTACGTTAGCATCTTCAACCGCTTTCAAGGTTTTAATTACCGAGAATTTCTCGATAACTTCATTTACTTTACTGCGACGTCGAACACCAGCAGTATCAATTAACACGTACTCTCTACCTTCGCGTGACATTGGAATGTAAATACTGTCACGAGTGGTACCTGGCTCGTCATAAACGACGACACGTTCTTCGCCGAGGATACGGTTAATCAGTGTTGATTTACCCACGTTAGGCTTACCAATAATGGCGAGCTTAATCGGTAAGTTTTGTAGGCGTTCTTGTTCTGCTTCCGCTTCTTCTTCAGTATATTCACGTTCAACTTGCTCGCCTTCTTCGTCGAGTTCGCGAACAATACCCATAGCTTCGGCATAAGGCGTTAGTGCGTAGTCAATCATGTTGGTTACACCACGACCTTGCGCGGCAGCCATTTGATAGACTTCACCTAAACCTAGAGACCAAAATTCACCACAAGCTGAATCGGCATCAATACCATCAACTTTGTTGGCAACCACAAAAGTGACTTTATCACGGCTACGTAAATGCTGAGCAATCGCTAAATCGGCAGCGGTCATACCAGCACGAGCATCGGTCATAAATAATACGACGTCAGCTTCTTCAATCGCGGCCAATGACTGTTCAGCCATTTTGGTTTCGATCCCTTCTTCGCTGCCATCAATACCGCCAGTATCAACAACGATAAACTCGTAGCCAGCTAAAAATGCACGGCCGTACTTACGGTCACGTGTTAAACCTGGGAAATCAGCGACTAACGCATCACGAGTACGAGTAAGACGGTTAAATAATGTCGATTTGCCGACATTCGGTCGCCCTACAAGGGCCACAACAGGGATCATGATTTTGCCTCTAAAAAACTTTTCAATAAAAAGCCCCCGGAACGCTTCCAGGGGCTCTAGTAAGGACATTATACCTTAATTAACGCAAAAATAGTGCTATGACTTATTCCGCATCAGTTTCAGTATCTTCCTCAACATTCATTTGCTCTTCTTTGTTCAACGTAACAATCGCGACTTTGCCGCTACGGCCTTGAACATAGATTTTGTCACCCACCACTAAAGGTTGGGCATATAATCCATCACTATCAACTTGAACTCGGCCAACTATATCGCCGCTGTTACGGTCAATAAAATGCAAGTAACCTTCAAAGTCACCGACAACAATATAATTATCAATTACTGCAGGGGCTGTTAACTCACGGTTTTTAAGGACTGAAGTGCTCCATAACTCTAAACCATTACGGCGATCGACAGAGTAAATACGGCTATGATCATCGACCAAATACAGGCTAATACCTGCAGCGGCTAAATCATTAAAGCTTGAATATTTACGCGACCAAACTACGCGACCGCTACGAAGTTCCATAGAGACTAAGTTACCATTGTAACTAGCAACATACAGATTTTCGCCCAGTATTAATGGCGTCATATCAATATCAGCCATCCGGGTAAACTCATTTGCACCGGTTGGACTAAAAACGGCTTGTTCCCAAGCTGCTTGGCCATTACTTTTAACGACAACTGCGACTTTACCGTCAGCTGTTCCCAAAAAGAAACCGCCCGCTTCATACGCAGCAGAACCTGTACCTCTTAAGGTAAGATTTGGCAGTTGCATTTCATAGGTCCATAACTTTTTACCATTATCGATATCAAATGCTTCAAATGCGCCTTTACTGGTATTTACCGCGACAACATCTTCTGCCACTGTTGGTGCCGATAATAACTCGCCATTTGCTTGCGCAGACCACACAACGTCACCCGTTGCTTCGTCAAGCGCAACCAATAAACCGGTTTCGCCACCAACAAACACTTTATTACGTGCAGCGGTAACACCTGCAGCTAAAAGAATACCCTTGGTTTTGGTTTCAAGCTTATCTTCAAAGACATCATTGAAGTCTTTTTTCCAAAGCTCATCACCGGTTGCTTCATCAAAGGCAACCACAATACCGCTACGATCGGCGACAAACACCTTGCCGTAACGAACGGTAGGACGAAGTTGAGAGTAATAATCCCCTACACCGTCGCCGACACTGGTATCCCAAGTAATCTCAGGAAACACGGTTGCTTGTATATCAACTAATTCACTCACTGGCTCTTCTTCAACATCACTTGAAGAACAAGCAGACATAAGAGCAACACTTAACCCAACGGCAAGTAGATTTTTACACCACGACTTCATCGGCTAAATTCCTTATGCCTTGTTTAGATTGTCTAATTTCATGGTCAGCGCTGGACTGGCTAACGCGCCACCATTATCCACTGCTGCTTGATAAGCTGATTTGGCTTTATCCAAATCACCTTGACGCACTAAAAAGTCGCCTTTCAATTCTTCACGTTGTGAAGCAAATGCTTTATCAGTCACTTGATCTAACGTCGCTAACGCCATGCCTATATTGTTTTGTTCTGCTTGAATACGTGCTAAACGAATCATCGCTACCATACCCAAACCAGAACCTGGTTGGGCAGCAATTATCTTAGTAAATGAGGCTTCAGCTTTAGCTAAATCACCCGCTTCAACCGCTGACTTTGCTACCATCAATTCAAGCAATGCTTGATAACCTTGCTGATCATGTTCTGATGCAAAGCTTTCTGCCTGAACCAATAACGCAGCAGGGTTAGCCGACTGTGTCACGATAGACTGAAACGACTCTGAAGCTTCTTCAGCCGCCGCCACTTTCATGTCTGAATATTCGTTCCAACCATATAGACCGCCAAGGCCTACTACGGCACCCACAATAATTGAGGTACCATAATCTTTCCAGAACTGCTTGATAGCATCTACTTGTTGTTCTTCTGTGCTATAAATTTCCACTTGCACTTCCCCTTTAAAATCTGTTCTTAAATCAGTTCTGCAATTTTAGCTACGAGTTCACTACGCGTAACCAATTGTTGTTCATCGTTTGTTCTTAGCGGTTTAATAGCGACTTGGCTATTAGCCATTTCGTTTTCACCAATAATTAACGCAAACTGAGCACCACTTTTATCGGCACGTTTCATTTGCTTTTTAAAGTTGCCACCACCGCAATGGCTCATGACTTTAAGTGTTGGTAACTGTTGACGCAACTCTTGAGCCACTTTAATGGCTTCAACGACGCAATTTTCACCCATTGCAGTGACATAAACGTCAACTTCTGGGGCAATATCACTGGTTAACTCAAGTGTTTCAAGCAATAGTACAATACGCTCAAGGCCCATTGCAAAACCAACAGCTGGGGTATCTTTACCACCAAGTTGGCCGACTAAGCCGTCATAGCGCCCACCCGCCAATACTGTACCTTGAGAGCCCAGGCTAGTGGTAACCCATTCAAATACAGTGCGGTTATAATAATCTAAACCACGGACTAAACGCGGATTAATGGTGTATTGGATACCAACAGCGTCTAAGAGTTCACATAAAGTTGAAAAATGTGTCTTGGTCTCTTCACCAAGATAGTCCATCAATGCGGGAGCATCAGCTAAAAGAGCCTGCACTTGCTGATCTTTACTGTCTAGCACTCGCAATGGATTGGAATACATGCGACGTTGACTATCTTCATCTAACTTGTCTTTGTGCTGCTCTAAGAATGCAATTAAGGCATCACGGTAAGCTGCACGTTCAGCCGGATCGCCTAAAGTATTAAGCTCAAGTGCCACGTGTTCTTTAATGCCTAACAAGTCCCATAAACGGGCAGATAACATTAATACTTCAGCATCAATATCGGCGCTAGCAATGCCGTAAACTTCAACGCCAAACTGGTGGAATTGACGGTAACGACCTTTTTGCGGGCGCTCATGGCGAAACATGGGTCCCATATACCATAAACGTTGTTCTTGATTGTAAAGCAGACCATGTTCGTTACCCGCACGCACTGTTGAGGCTGTGCCTTCAGGGCGTAAGGTTAAGCTGTCACTGTTACGATCTTCAAAGGTGTACATTTCCTTTTCAACAATATCGGTCACTTCACCAATAGAGCGTTTAAAAAGATCGGTACTTTCTACAATAGGAGTACGAATTTCACTGTAACCAAATGCACTAACTGATGAGCGCAATACAGCTTCGACTTTTTGCCATAAAGGACTTTGAGTAGGCAGAATATCATTCATTCCACGAATAGCTTGGATTTGCTTTGCCACTGTTAACGTGTCCACTTCTTGATTAGCTTGCGCTAATAAAATGTAAATATACCCTCAACATCGGCAACTCTTGGTTGCCATGCACAGGATTAAGATTATTCAGTTTTATCGATTATCGCGATGCGATTAGCCATCATGCTGGCTTTAGCGCGGATTTTTGCTTCTAAACCATCGACAATATTTTTATTGTCAAAGCGCTCTTTTTGACGCACTCCGTCATCATAATAACCGCTCTTAGCATGGCCGCCAGTTAAGCCGATATCAGCCACTAACGCTTCACCTGGACCGTTGACTACGCAACCAATAATAGACACATCCATTGCAGTGGTAATGTCCTCAAGACGACGTTCGAGTTCATTGACGGTACTAATCACATCAAACTCTTGGCGCGAACAAGAAGGACAAGCAATAAAGTTAATGCCACGGCTACGAATACGTAGCGACTTTAAAATATCAAAACCAACTTTAATTTCTTCAACCGGATCGGCCGCTAACGAAATACGTAAAGTATCACCAATGCCTTCAGCTAATAACATGCCTAAACCGACAGCTGATTTAACTGAACCCGCACGCATCCCACCGGCTTCGGTAATACCTAAATGTAACGGTTGACGAATTTGTTTAGCCAGCAGACGGTATGATGCGACAGCCAGGAATACATCTGACGCTTTAACGCTGACTTTAAATTGATCGAAATTCAAACGGTCCAAAATATCCACATGACGCATCGCTGATTCAAATAATGCTTCAGGCGTTGGTTCACGATATTTGTCCATTAAGTCTTTTTCAAGCGAGCCACCATTCACTCCGATACGGATGGGAATGTTTTTATCGCGGGCGCACTCAACCACACTGCGAATGCGTTCTTCATTACCAATATTACCTGGGTTAATACGCAGGCAATCTGCACCGTATTCGGCCACTTTAAGCGCGATACGATAATCGAAATGAATATCGGCCACTAATGGCACATTGACAGACTGTTTGATAATTTTAAAGGCTTCAGCATCATCCATTGTCGGTACTGAAATACGTACAATATCAGCGCCCACTTTTTCTAATGCTAGAATTTGCGCCACGGTGGCCGCAACATCGGTAGTTTTAGTATTCGTCATCGATTGAACAGCAATCGGTGCACCATCACCAATAGGGACATTGCCCACATAGATACGTGTTGATGGTCTGCGAATAATTGGGGATTCGTTATACATGCAAATATGCTCTACTGCTGTTGCTAAAGCATTATGACGCTTTAGGCAGGGTTAATCTTGCAACTCGACCGTTGGCAAACTCAGCTAAACTGACATTATTGCCATCGAGGCTGATGCTGGCTACTTGAGGAGCACCCAGAATCACTTTAAAAGGTTTTATTCCACGAACTTCAATTCGTTGTGCCGAATTCTTCACGCCATCAACCATCACTTTGCCGTTTGCATCAGTCACGTTAACCCAGCAATCACCGGTAAGCTCAATGGTTAACACACTTTCGCCACTGGCTAAACTGGTTTCTGTTGTTGATGAAGATTCAGTACTAGCAGTTGTAACACTGCTGCTAGCCGCTAATTGTTGTGCAGTACTGGCTGCATCTTGTGCCGTTTGAATTAGCTTATCTTCGGCTTCTATTGCTGCCTTGTTAGCCGAATCTGTTGCACTATCATTGCCTTCGTTACCTACATCATTAGCAGTAGATTGCACTGAGCCACTTCGAATGATCTGTTGCGGTTCAGGCATGTTGCTTTCAGCAGCAATCTCTTCAACGGTAGGCTGCGATAAATCAACATTGGTTAGTAACGATGATTTCTGTACCCACCACAACACTAACATGGCAATCAATACGGCAACGATAAGATAAGTCACTAAATTAAGACGACTATTACGAGCTTGATGAGTCGTTTTACGTGAAAAACTTTGCATTGCAGGCGCAACAATTTCAGGCAACTGATGGCTTAAGCATTGTTGAATTTGGTTAATGTCAGCACTCACAACACGGGCATAATTTTTAATATAACCTCTAACATATGTGGTGGAGGCAATATTAACAAAAATGTCATTTTCAAGATCATTGATAATCTTGGGACGTAAATGCAATTGGGTTGCTACGGTCTCAATTGAGAGTCCCTTTGCTTCGCGAGCCGCTTTTAAAATGGCGCCAGCAGTAACAACATCCTTTAACAATGACGTTTCTTCTACGTCTTGTTCTACTTCGAATTCTTTAGTCATTAATTCAAGTTAGCTCTATAATTTTTGGCTTGTGGAGATGCAGGAAACTTAGCAATAAGTAAAATGCCAAATCGTTTTACGGCTTCTATATCATTCGCCGCCCGCTCAATCTTAATCCCTAAGGCTAAACTTTCTGCTGATTCGCTAGCAACTCGATGGTATCTTGCGAGTTGTTCGCGCGCATTGCCGTAGTCAGCATCTTCCATGGCTAACTCGGTTAATTCTAATAACGTTACTTTACGTCTTTGATCATACTTTAACGCCATATTAAAATACTGTCGCGCTTTTTCTTTATCACCGGCTTTACGGCTGCATACGCCTAAGTTTTCATAACTCGATGCGGTACGGGTATATTTAGGTGTTTCAATCGCCGCAAGAAACATTTTCTCAGACTCAACAAAATTATTTTGCTGACACAAAAACACCCCAAAGTTATTCCGTGCATCACCAGTAACATCACTCAAGCTAATGGCTTTTTTATATGACTCTTCTGTTCGCTCTATATCACCAACTGTTTGATAATAATAAGCCATTGCCATATGAACTTCACTGATATTCGGTGCATATTCAACAGCTTTATTTAAATTGTACTTGGCTTGTTCACTATTCCCACGATTTAGATAAGTTAACCCAAGTTGCATTCGTTCTCTAGCGGCCCCCTGCTTATCAAACCGACGCTCTGCTACAGGGGTATCAGTACCACTGTAAGTACGCTCAGTAACACAAGCAGTGACGGACAAAGCCACTAAAGTAATCAGAACAACCTTTTGCATTCCGTGCTTCATTTATAAGCCTATTATCTATGCAAACAACGAGTTATTCCATTGTGACTGAAATCTGATTCTGTTGCATTTGTTTTTTTGCTAAACGCTTTGTTCTATCACGAATATCGCCAGCTAGTTGGCCACAAGCAGCATCAATATCATCACCACGAGTTTTACGAACAATCACAGTTAGGCCGTGTTCCATCAACACTTTAGAAAAACGATCTATGCGTGAGTTAGAAGAACGACCGTAAGGAGAACCAGGGTACGGGTTAAACGGAATTAAGTTAATCTTACATGGAGTATCTTTCATTAGAATCGCAAGTTCATGCGCTTGGTCTGTGCTGTCATTAATATGATCAAGCATGACATATTCAACCGTCACGCGGCCGCGATTTGCATTAGACTTTTCTAAATAACGACGAATACCCGCTAAAAATTCTTGTAATGGATATTTTTTATTAACTGGAACCAACACATCGCGCAGTTCATCATTTGGTGCGTGAATACTTACCGCTAATGCGACATCAATGGCGTCACCTAATTTATCAAGTGCAGGTACTACACCAGAGGTTGATAACGTCACTCGACGTTTAGATAAACTAAAGCCAAAATCATCCAGCATAATATCCATCGCAGGGATCACGTTAGCAAGGTTCAGCAAAGGCTCACCCATCCCCATCATCACTACGTTAGAAATTGGTCGATCGCCAGTGTCTTTATGGAAACCTAAAAATTGCGATACACGCCAAACTTGGCCAATAATTTCAGATACCGTTAAATTACGGTTAAAACCTTGTTGGCCCGTTGAGCAGAAGGTACATTCTAAAGCGCAGCCGACTTGTGACGATACACACAAGGTCGCGCGGTCTTCTTCAGGAATATATACGGTTTCAACTTCTTGGCCTTGGCCAACATTGATAGCAAATTTAATAGTGCCATCATTCGACTTTTGAAAACTCGCAATTTCAGGCGCAACAATTTCACACTTCGCTGCAAGTTTGGTACGCAACACTTTGTTTATGTTGTTCATTTCTTCAAAGTCAGTAACACCAAAGTGATAAACCCACTTCATTAACTGATCGGCACGAAACGGTTTTTCGCCCATCTCACTGAACAACGCCCGTAGTCCTTTACGATCAAGATCTAATAAATTGATTTTCTTTACACTCATTCGCCTAACCTCAAAACACCAAAACCTGTAACAGGGCGGCGAATTATACAGTTAGCATCACGTTTTAGCCAGTATATCTGCATCTAGTGATATGTTAGTATTACTGCAGGCTATATGGCCTTCTACGAGGAAGTTTTTACTCACACTATGTTAACCCTTTTATTGATTGTTTCTTTTGCTATTTTGATTTCCTTTTTGTGTAGTATTTTTGAAGCAGTTCTCTTATCTGTCACTCCAAGTTATATCGCAACCCTAAAAGAAACTAACCCCTTTATTGCTGCGCAGCTCGATAAGCAAAAGCAAAATATTGACTCTCCTTTAGTGTCTATCCTAACGCTAAATACCATCTCACATACCATGGGTGCTTCTATTGCTGGCGCACAGGCGGCTATTGTGTTTGGTAGTCAAATGCTTGGGGTATTCTCTGCTGTTCTAACTTTTTTAATTTTGTTCCTCTCAGAAATCATACCTAAAACATTAGGGGCTAATCATTGGCGTAAATTGGCGCCATCGGTATCGGTATGCTTATTCTGGATGGAAAAAATGACCATGCCTTTAATTTGGATGTCTCAAAAAGTCACCAATCTGTTAGGCAAAGGTAATAACGGTCAATACATTCGTCAAGAGCTCGGCGCGATGAGTAAAATGGGTAAAGACAGTGGTGAGTTAAGTGAACAAGAATCACAAATTTTAACCCAAATGTTATCGATGAAAGACATGCACGTCAGCGACATCATGACCCCCAGAACGGTAATATTTAAATTATCGACTCACATCACTCATGCGCAATTTATCGACCAATATTTGTCGAGCCCGTTTACTCGTTTTCCGATTTACCAAGGTGACCGAGATAATGTGATTGGTTATGTCAATCGTAATGACATTATCCTTCAGTCTCGACAAGCACCAGATACCGAAATTGGTACTCATTTAAAAACGTTACTTGTAGTCCCCTCTTCCGTAAGAGTATTGCCACTGTTTCAATTAATGATAAAACGTAATGCTAAAATGGCATTAGTGGTTGATGAATATGGCTCAAGTGAAGGGATAGTGACAATTGAAGATATCATCGAAACCTTAATTGGTTTAGAAATCGTTGATTCAAAGGATTTAGCTCCCAACATGCAAGCTCTGGCGCGTAAGCTGTGGCAACGACGAATCAAGAATAAAGGTTTAGTTATATACGATGATAATTAACTTGGTTAATTAAGCCACTTGCGCACGGATACATAATCAAAAAATCAATTATTAACATTCTGTTGGTCGCATTTTTTAATACAAACTGTATTGGCTATATCCAGCCAACTAGTACCATCATTTCCGTTGTTTGAGCTGCAATATAAAGATCACAACAACGCGCAGTGATGACATGTTTAGCTAAATTAGTATAAGATGGTGACATTATATTGAGGAAAAAAATGTCACATATTTATCGTTTATCTATAGCTCATATTAATGACACTCATTCTAACTTCGAACCTAGTCCAGTCCAGTTTAGCCTGACAGCCCAGCAACGCACTTATACACTTGAAGGCCATTCAGGTGGCTATGCGCGTTTAGGTTACCAAATTGAACAAACAAGGCAGCAAGCCGCAGCCGAGCAAACTCCATTTCTATTTTTACATGGCGGCGATAGCTTTCAGGGCACTTTATATTTTAGGGAGTTTCAAGGTGCGGCCAATGCACACCTTCTTAACTTACTCAAACCTGATGCCATGGTGTTGGGTAATCATGAAATCGATGCAGGTAACAGCCCTGTGCAGGCCTTTTTGAACCGTATCGACTTTCCGGTATTAGCCGGAAATATGGATTTAAGCGCAGAAGATAGGCAGAAAACAGGTCGATTATACGGCCACCCGATGTTGTACGACTTTGATGACAGCACCGGGACAGCAAAAGTATTGATAAAGCCATTTCACGATATCCAAATGGCTATTATTGGTATTACCTTAGATCAAATGCATTTAATTGCTAGGCCGGATCCCGATACCCACTTTGTTAATGCTATCGACACTACCCGTAAAACAGTTCAAAAACTGAAACAGCAAGGCATTAATCATATTATTGTACTAAGCCACCTAGGTTTAGACCAAGACCAAGAACTTGCTGCCTGTGTCGACGGCATAAGTCTAATTGTCGGCGGACATTCTCATACTCTCCAAGGTAATATGAGCAACATTGGCTTAAGCGATATTCCTTACGCAGAAACCATAAACTCAACGCCTATTTTGCATGCCGGAAAATATGCAGAAACGCTGGGTATTGCTCAAATCAATTTTGATTCAAATGGCAAAGTAACCGAACTTATCGGTAATAACTATTTTATGCTTGATGACAATATTCATGTCAGCACCAAAGACGGACAGCCTGCCGATAGTACTATTGCCGCAGATTTAATCGAGCAGTTGTTCAATCACCCAAGCATAAAAGACGCTAAGCATGATGATGCTATTCATCAGGTGATTCACAGCCAATACCGCCCATCATTAGATGCGCTAGAAAACCAAATACTGGCTCATATACCTCGAAACTTTGTCCACACTAGGTTGCCCAGCAAACAGCTGCCTCATGGCAGTGAAATAGCCCCTTGGGTGAGTCGTAGCATGTATAAAGCGGCTAAATACATTGAGCCAAATATCGATTTTGCACTCCATAATGCGGGAGGTGTAAGGCAATCACTCAATAAAGGGCAATTATCACTTGCCGATGTTATTGGCCGCATTTTGCCATTCGAATTACCCCTAACCTTGTATCAAATTATGGGTAAACATATTATTGAAGCTTTAGAATCGTCCATCAATAGCGCTACCAATAATGGTATTGTCGGCACAGGTGCGGGCAGTTTCCCCTACCCCTATGGATTACGCTACTTCTATGATGGTAAGCGAGTTAAAGGCCAGCGGATCACTCAAATTGATATCTACAAGCAGGATCAATGGCAAACTCTTGAATCTAATAAGTTGTATATTGGCGTATCAAGTTCTTATACCGCAGCGGGTAAGGAAGGTTATGATGCGTTATTGCATGCCCACTGGCAGCAACCGATGAGCAATCAAACGCTGCCAGAAGCCTTTATCGATTTTGTTAGTCAACATGGCCATCTCATTACGGGACAACTGTTTACAAATGTACATTACATTAGCCATCGCGATTAAACGGCAACTTCATATATTTAGAAGACAATACCTAAAAGAAACCACCTAACAGCAGATAGAAGACAATAATTCGCGGTAGATCACAGACCATAATGAGCAGAGATGGTTAAATAGTTCAAAGGTTGAATTAATATCCTCATTAATTATCATTTTTGGCAAAATAGGAATACATACATGAAAGCTAAATTAATTGCATTTGCTGCCGCTGCCACTTTGGCTATGGGTGTTTCTTCTGTATGGGCACAAGGTGCTTTGCATCAAGGCGAAGTACTCGACACCATGAATGGTGGCGGTTATACCTACGTTCAACTAAAAGAAGCTGACAAAACATATTGGGCTGCGGGTCCGCAAACTGAAGTGGCTAAAGGCGATAAGGTAGAAGTGTCGGAACAAATGTGGATGAGCGACTTTAAAAGCTCAAGCCTAAACAGAACCTTTGATAAAATCATGTTTGTTGGCAATATTAATAAAAAATAGTACGTTTTATCGTAAAAAACTTACATAATTGGCCAATCTTATCGATTGGTCTTTTTTATGAAAAACTCAATAAATCAACCTCATCAAATCGTTGATTTTTCTGCATCCTATGCAACTCAAATAAGTGAATTATACCATACGGCTGTACAAGGCATTATTCATCCAAGATACCCGACCTTAAAACTCAATGCTTGGTCATCAGCACCCCGTTCGGCCAAATTTTGGCAACTACGATACAAACGAAATAAAGCCTGGTTAGCACTTGATAACCAAAAGATCATTGGTTTTATTAGTCTAGAAACTCATTTTAAACACCAGGGGTATATTGACTGCTTATACGTTCACCCCGACTATCAGCAGCAAGGCATCGCCCGCGCACTCTATAAACACTTACAACATTGGGCTCTTCAGCAACCATATCCTTATCTCAGTGTTGATGCGTCATACTTATCTAAACCGTTGTTTGAAGCTATGGGATTTGTTTTGCAACAAACAAGCTATCAACAAAAGTGTGGCCAAACGTTTACCGGCTTTTACATGAAAAAACGGTTAATAGACTCGCTACTAGGGCGGGCTTAGTCCTGCGAGAACGCTATAAAAGCGATAAAAAACGATAACGAGCGTTACAAGCCTAGGTGCTAGGACGCTTCGCGGCTAGATTCTATAACAGCGGTAGAGCTAGGACGATAACGAGCGAACGCTTTGACCGCTTTATTTAACAGCGTAGCGATCTAGCAGGACGCAGTCCGCGCTAGCCTCTAGGCTGTTACGTTCGTCATCGCTTGTTACCAGCTTCATCGCTTACTACCTAGCTTCACCGCTTTAACAAAGGTTGAAGCATTTCTTCCAATCCGTTGAGCTTCACTTCATACATTAATGCTAGTTGCTCACCAAGTTTGCCTTCAGGAAAACCTTTAGAGTGAAACCAAACCAAATAAGGTTCTGGTAACTGCAGTAATTTACGACCAGCATATTTACCAAATGGCATGGTTTGATTAATCGCTTCTAACAATTGCTGCTCATTCATCACTTATGGCTCCACGCCTTTGTTTATCGATTAGGTTAATGTAATACCGATTACATTAACTATTTTATCAGTTCAAAGCCTTTATCAAAACTGCTTTAAGTTAAGCAAAGTGAACTGACAATGCACGCGATTGACATTACGGGCCATCAAAAAAGTACAACGAGTGAAATGCACAATGATTGATACTGGGTTAATTAATGAGAGGTTAGCGGCTCATTAATCAACCAACCCTGAGTAAACTCATGCTGAATGAATCGTCGCCTCTATTCAAACTCACCCCAGGCTCAGTTCAAAAGCGATTGTAACTGACTATATCGGACAATAATAAGACCACTGGTTAGCGTAAAATAACCGATTGAATCAAATTTAAGCTTAAAATAACTCGTTTTGCTGCATCCCTAAAATATATCAATTAGCTATATCAAAATAGATTTATAGTCATTTAATGCATATAAAACACGTATTCATATTTTATATGCATTGAAAACACCTCATAAAACAACAATGTTATTTGCACATAACAGCTGCAAGTCATTATTAAATTTAACCTTTCACTAACATTGGCGGATGCAAACCTTTGCTGTCAATTTTCTGCCTTTATGGTCAAAACAGTCAAATAACCGCCTCGAAGACATTAATAAAAAACCGTCAAAAATCAGCTAATTGACTAAATCTATAACCATTATTACAGTGTAGTATCAATTACATTTAACGGTGTAAGTTAGTTATATTGAGAGGGCAACATCCATGATCATATTAGTTGGTGGTGAAAAAGGGGGGAGTGGTAAAAGCTGCCTTGCGCAAAATATTGCAGTCTTCCTAACCAATGAAGTTCAAGCCAGCGTGATTATGGTCGACTGCGATCCGCAAAGAACCACATCAGACTGGATCCAAGCTCGGAACAACAACCCAAAACTGCCGGCCATTAACTGCGTGCAACTGTATGGCAAAATTCGTAATGACTTGCTCAGCTTAGAGCAACATTATGACTATGTTATTGTCGATTGTGGTGGCCAAGATAATCTAGCGCTTAGAGCAACCATGTCAGTTGCATCCTATGTATTAATGCCATTGCGCCCAAAACGACGAGATTTAAAAACCGTCAGCCATATGGACGATATCGTCTCAACTTGTTTGATGATAAACCCAAAAATGAAAGCATCATTTGTGATCACTCAATGCCCAAGTTTACCGAACCAGGCAAGCAGAATTACTGAAGCAAAAGATGTCTGTCGTACTTATGACATTAATGTATTAGATGCCGTTAACTACAGCCGCAATATTTACGACGACAGTGAAGAATCTGGCTTATCAGTATTTGAGTTAGAACCCCAAGGTAAAGCTGCAGAAGAAATGCGCAATATTGCCTGTGAATTACTCGACATTACTGATGCAAAGCAACTCATTGAACAGCGCAATACTGCATCGAACGTGACCACGATGAGAGGAAATTATGGGACTAGCCGATCTCAAGAAAAACGCTTCGTTATGTAAAAGCACCAATAACATTGCAGTATCAATTGATGACTTTATTGCAGCAGCCGATTTATATGCTGCTGGCCAAGACCGTCCTCAACATGAGGAAAAGCAAACGCTAATGACAAGCGATGCAGGTAAGCAAAACAATATAATCGATTTTTTACAACGAAAATATCCACAGCATGTAGAGCCAATAAAATCGGTCAATAAAAGTAAACAGCAACCTTTTAGACGTTGTACCTATACCTTAAGTGAAACGGCAATAAGCCAGCTCGCATTACTCAGTCAGCAAGGAGGAATAGCAAAATCAAAACTTATCAGGCAGTTGATTTCACAATATTTTAGTCTATCTCCACAACAACAAAAACGGTTAGATGTTAGCTTTACAGACCAATAGTTAATTTTGCAGACAAATAGTTAATTGAACATAAATTTAACCAAACACAACGACGACCACTTTATCCCCGCCCTTTCACTGGCAGTAAATATGAGACTAATATTTGCTAGCCAGTGCTTTTATTTAACCAAAATCCCAACCTACACGTTAAGCAAACTACGTTATCACTTATGGCTCCCATTGCTATTTAGTTTTTCCTAAAGCTTGAATTTGCTAACAAACTGCCCCATTAAATACTCATGGAATTAAACAGCGACTAGCGAATGAATTAAATGAGTCATGCTAAAAATTGCAAGCTCAGATAATACATAATCTTAAAATAACAATCTTAACGCCCTCTTCGACTACCAGGACACTTCTATGATCGCGATTGTAATATTACTCGTTATATCAATAACAGCTGTGGCATGGATTGTCAGTAGCCAATGGCGCCTCAACCGTCAACGTAGCATTGTCGCCAGCAAACCATTTCCCACTCAATGGCGTCATATATTAAAAAAGCGTTTTCCTTATTTCAAAGCCATGCCGACGGATTTGCAACTTCAACTCAAAAAGCATATTCAGATATTTATTGATGAGAAACAATTTATCGGTTGTGACGGATTCGAAATCAATGACGAAGTAAAAGTGACGATTGCAGCCCAAGCGTGTTTATTATTACTCAACCGTAAAACTGACTATTACCCAAAACTTAAACAAATCTTAGTCTATCCAAGCGCGTTTATCGTTGAGAAAAACCGCACGGATCTCGCAGGGGTACAATCAAGCCAACGCAATGTGTTGCTGGGAGAGTCTTGGGAATATGGCAAAGTCGTATTGTCATGGAACAGCACTATAGAAGGCGCTGCCGATCCGTTTGATGGTAGCAATGTTGTTATACACGAATTCGCTCACCAGCTTGATCAAGAAGATGGAACAGCTAATGGTGCACCACCACTGCGCGATATCACTTCATATCGTTCATGGTCTAGCACATTGGGGCAAGAATTTAAGCAACTTCAGTATTGCGCTCAACACCATATCCCGTCATTATTTAACTATTACGGCGCGACCAATCCGGCGGAGTTTTTTGCAGTGATAAGTGAAACGTTTTTTGAACGACCCGTGGCGTTTTACCAACAGCATCAACAATTGTATAAAGAATTGAGCCAGTTTTATCAGCTAGATCCAATAAATTGGCATTAAAAAAGTATTAAAACACATAATAATAATTTACTAGGTTAACAGGAATACTATGCAATCAATCATTCACCGACTCGGTTTTATTGCCGTGTTAATGACGACAGTGGCAGCCTTCGATTTACATGCAACTGAAGCCGAAGAATCAACACTTGAACAGAGTCAAACAGAGCCTAAAAACAAACAAGTTAGTCAGCAAGTGAGCTCCGAAAGTGAAGCTGTTATAAAAGATATTAGCCAAAAAAATGAGTTAATTGATAGCCAAGGCTTATCAGAAAAAGACAACCAAGAAGTCAGCGCCTTGTTAAATTTATTACATGAAAGTGCAGCTGCTGCTGACTGGACCACTTATTTTAGCCTTTATCATCCACAAGCGGTGTTTATTGGTACCGATGATTCAGAGCGTTGGAATATGGTTGAATTTGAGCATTATGCCAAACCCACTAAAGGCTGGCGTTACGATTTAAAGTCACGTCACTTGTTACAAATTGACGATACCATTGTATTTGACGAGCAGCTCTATAGCCCGGCGTATGGCATCAGTCGGGGTACTGGTGCGTTGGTACAAACTTCTGAAGGATGGAAAATAGCGCAATATCATTTGAGTTTTCCAATTCCAAACGATAAAGCCAAACGTATTACCAGCTTAATTATGCAATAATCACAAAATGATAGAAAAAAGGAGATGCCCAATAGGCATCTCCTTATTATTTGTTCAGTCCACTATATTAACTCATCGACACGGCAAAACACACGTTCGCTAACTGGCAGAAATGAGTAAAACTGTCATTATCTTGCGATTCAAAATGACGAGCAGTGCAATGCCTATCAGCATAAAATAATCCAAGTACTTTATTACCAATGGCTAATGGCGCAATCAAAAAACCAAATATCGAAAATTTTTCCACGAGTGCATAATCGATTTGTACTTTGCAATCTTGCGAAGAAGGCGCATTAACCCAAATACTGCGCTTTTGTTCAATACATTGACTAAAGACAGATTTTCTATCATCAAGGTCAATAACAAAAGCCTGCCGAAGCATATCAACACCGTCGCCCATCATTATTCGAGGTTGTAACAACTTTCGGCTTGGCGATAAAAGTAAAACACCACAACGGTCGACTCCTACTCCGGTTAAAATACCTTCTAATGTAGTCCGCATAATTTGATTGAAATCAGTTTTCTCTACTGCATATTGAGTAAGTTGACGTAGTTTATTCAATTGATAACTTTGGTCCACACGACGTATTTCTAATACTACATCTAACTCAGGCTCGTCTGCAGTTGCATCTTGTGGGCTCAAGTCTAATACGGCACTTTTATGAATCAATATCTTACTGGAGTTAGCAATATAGGGGATTAAAACCTTAGCGCCATAGGCCGCCGCTAATTTATGAGTCGCTTCACTGCAAGACACAATTCTTTGGGTCATTTCCTTTGGGCTAATATCTAGCATCTCCGCAATTTGTTTAATTCGCTTTTGCAGTTCAACTTGATTTACATTTGATTTTGAGAGAATTTCAGATAATTTATCTGCCAAAAAAATACAACGAATTTCAGGCATACGGTCATCAGGTTGGGCTAAAGATTTTTGTAATACTTCTCCTAAACCCCAACTACTCGCAATACCCTGTGTAAGTTGAACAAAAGAGGTTCCTAGTTCTGCTCTTATTACAAAACTCCGTTCCACTTTGTCATCAATCGCCGCTAACTTACGATCTAATGTTTCAGTAGTCTCTCCGCCCATGCTCCAGAAAGCACTTTCCCCAATCCGGTAAAGCAAAGAAGCAATAAAGACTTCTTCACGTAATGATTCCCCTCTATCATTCATCATCATTCGCGCCAACATAGCCGATTGAAACGACTGGGCCATTAGCTTTAATAAGCGAATATAAACACCTTCGGACAAGTGCTTGTTTTCTAATAAGCTGGTTAATAATTTGGCGGTGAGACAAATATTTCGAATAGTATCAAACCCGAGTACCACTGCAGCTCGGCTAACAGTAGAAACCTGATTAATGCCTTTATTATAAATAGCACTGTTCGCAACACGTAAAATTCGTGAGGTTAACGCATTATCATGCATCACACTGCGACCTAGCAACGCCAATGAAGACACATCATCTTTGGCCAGTTTCTCTAAGTCACGAACCGTTGAACACAACGCAGGCATTTCTTGCTCACTAATTCGTTTAGTCCAGTAATCAGCGCCTTTTTGTTGATTTGAAGCTTTCAAAAAATTAACCCATATTTAATAGATATTAAAATGAGTATACTCATTTTAGAACAAGTGTAATCCTTTGATTGCCTTTTATTGTACGCATGTCTAAATAATCAACGGACTGCTATATTTAGTGTATAAACTATGTACGGCTAATGTGTAAGTTTGAGGCCAAATAAAAAAAACGGCTCACAAGAGCCGCAATCACAATAGTGTGGTTGGAAAAAACTTACGGGTAGGAAGTATCCAAACAATCAGGTTTAACAACTAAGCATTCGCTTATAAACCATCATATGAGGATAAAAATCCCGTACGACCTGTAGGTGAGCCGCACGGGGTTACAACAGTCACAAAGTGACCAAACTTGTAAAACGGTTGGGACTAACGATTAAAACTGTTCTTCTTCAGTAGAGCCCGTTAGCGCTGTTACTGACGATTTACCGCCTTGAATACACGTTGTCACTTGATCAAAGTAACCTGTACCCACTTCTTGCTGGTGCGATACGAAGGTATAACCTTTCTTAGCAGCAGCAAATTCAAGCTCTTGTACTTTTTCAACATAATGCTTCATGCCTTCACCACGTGCATAGTCATAGGCTAAATCGAACATGTTGTACCACATGTTATGAATGCCTGCTAACGTGATGAACTGGTACTTGTAGCCCATGTTAGACAACTCTTGCTGGAACTTAGCAATAGTGACGTCATCTAAATTCTTCTTCCAGTTGAACGAAGGTGAACAGTTATAAGCAAGTAGTTGATCTGGGTACTGTGCATGAATGGCATCAGCAAATTTCTTCGCTTCTTCAAGACAAGGTTTAGCTGTTTCACACCAAATTAAATCAGCATAAGGCGCATAAGCAAGACCACGTGAAATAGCTTGGTCTAAACCAGCTCTAACGCGGTAAAAACCTTCGTTAGTACGTTCACCAGTAACAAACTCACGGTCATATTCATCACAATCAGAAGTCATTAAATCAGCAGCATTAGCATCAGTACGTGCAATAACTAAGGTATTAACGCCACTAACATCTGCCGCTAAACGTGCAGCAACTAACTTTTGTACCGCTTCTTGAGTTGGTACGAGCACTTTACCGCCCATGTGACCACACTTCTTAACAGACGCTAATTGGTCTTCAAAGTGAACACCTGCAGCACCAGCATCAATCATCGACTTCATTAGTTCAAATGCATTCAATACACCACCAAAACCGGCTTCTGCATCAGCAACAATAGGTAGGAAATAGTCAGTGTAATTGTCATCACCAGGATTTACTTCTTTGCCCCATTGAATTTGGTCAGCACGGCGAAATGAGTTATTAATACGGCTTACAACAGCAGGTACTGAGTTTGCTGGGTAAAGTGATTGATCTGGATACATAGTGCCCGCTAAGTTAGCGTCAGCAGCAACTTGCCAGCCTGATAAGTAAATCGCTTCTATTCCCGCTTTTGCTTGCTGTACCGCTTGACCACCAGTAAGTGCGCCCAGTGAGTTTACGTAGCCTTTTTTAGCGCCGCCGTTAACCAGTTCCCACAATTTTGCAGCACCCATTTTAGCAATGGTATTTTCTGGCACAACAGAGCCACGTAATGCGACAACTTCTTCAGCAGTAAAAGGACGCTTAACCGATTTCCAACGTGGATTTTCAGCCCAATCTTTCTTAATTACATCAACCTGTTGCTGACGAGTAAGTTGTGTAGTCATAGTGTCGCTCCTTACTGTATGAGGGTGGCAAAGTGAATCATTCAACTTTGCCTAATTCAGTAGTGTTGTAATTAATATCGTTATCCGACATTACGCCGTTAACAGTTCATATCCTGGTAATGTTAAGAAATCGACTAGCTCATCAGAGGTAGTAATTTGTTCAAATAATGCTGCCGCTTTGGCGAACTCACCTGCTTTAAAGCGCTCTGCACCAAGTTCCTCTTTCACGTTAGCCATTTCTTCTTTCAACATGTCTTTAAACAATGCTTTAGTGACCAGTTTGCCGTTGGATAAACTTTTACCATGCTGGATCCATTGCCAAATAGAAGTGCGCGATATTTCAGCCGTGGCAGCATCTTCCATCAAACCGTAAATCGGGACGCAACCATTACCCTGGATCCACGCTTCGATGTACTGCAACGCAATACGAATATTCAAACGCATGCCTGCTTCAGTTCGCTCGCCTTGACAAGGCTCAAGTAACTCGCTGGCTAAAATGGGTGCATCGACATCACGAGTAATGTGTAATTGATTGGTTCTATCGCCACCGATGTAATCATTGAAAATTTTCATTGCGGTGTCGGCTAAACCAGGATGTGCGACCCAAGTACCGTCATGGCCATTGCGAGCCTCTAACTCTTTATCGCCACGCACTTTTTGCAGTACCAGTTCGTTAGTCGCTTCATCTTTAGCAGGAATAAATGCTGCCATACCGCCCATGGCCAGTGCGCCACGTTTATGGCAAGTTTTTATCAATAGACGTGAATAAGCACTTAAAAATTTAGTATCCATCGTTACCGCTTGACGGTCGGGTAGTACACGGTCCGGATAGTTCTTTAAGGTTTTGATGTAGCTGAAGATATAATCCCAACGACCACAATTAAGCGCGACAATGTTTGAACGAAGTTCATAAAGAATCTCTTCCATTTCAAATACCGCAGGTAATGTCTCAATTAAACAAGTACATTTAATCGTGCCAGGCTGTAAGCAAAAACGCTCTTCTACAAAGGCAAACATTTTTGCCCACCAACGCGCTTCCACATGGCTTTCTAACTTAGGAATATAAAAGTAAGGTCCAGATTTTTTAGCTAACAGCTGACGATAATTATGGTAAAAGTACATAGCAAAATCGACTAACCCACCAGGAATAGGTTTGCCTTTGTATTCAATGTGCTTTTCAATAAGATGCAAACCACGTACACGAGCAATTAACACTGCAGGGTCAGGGTTTAACGAATAATGCTTACCGGTTTCAGGAACGGTTAGTTCAATATCGCCACGAACGGCATCACGAAGGTTAATTTGTCCTTCGACAATTTTTTGCCAACTCGGTGCTAATGAATCCTCAAAGTCGGCCATAAACACTTTTACATTGGCGTTTAAAGCATTGATGATCATTTTACGGTCAACGGGGCCAGTAATTTCAACACGTCTGTCGGTGAGATCATCAGGCATGCCACGGATAGTCCAATCACCACCACGTATTGCACGAGTTTCAGGTAAAAAATCAGGCAACTCACCATTATCAATACGAGCTTGTTTTTGTTTACGCTTAGCTAATAGCTCAGGTACTTCATCAACAAATTTTGCACATAACGAATCAAGGAAAGCCACAGCGCCAGAGTTAAAAACGTCTTCTTGACCGTTGACAGTGGGACCAATAAACGTGAGATCGGTTTTAATCGAATCATCAGCATTTGCTGTGGACTTACTGTATTGAGCTACTAATTGTTCTGCCGTCATAATAATGGCTCCCTAAATGCTGTCTGTTTTGATATCGGTTGTCATGCTTCACTGTGTAGTTACGTTATCTACTGTCTACTTATCACGCTTATCTATACCAACTCATCGGCGTATATATTCGCGTTCAAATAAACCATTTCTAATAACATTTAACTGAAGCTGACTGTTTACCAAAAACTTTCAAATGTCTGTTTCGTACTAAAAACTAACCAAAAACGTTTGTAATTGCAACAGTCTTCACTTTACCAAAACGACTTAAAAACCAGTGTTACAGATCACATAAAATGGTCTTACCAACCGAGAAATACATACTTAAATAAATGATATTAAACACAATAATAAAATAGAGCTTATACTTTAAATTGGCCGTCTGAAATTCATCTTACCAATTGACCAGCAAATGATAATGGTAAAAAAGGTTGTAATATTATTACTTGGTGTATAATTATATTTACAAAACTTTAGTCTATGCTATTGAATTAAACAATTTTGTAACGTTTCTAGCTTACCTATACGTAATAAGGTTTTAATCTTTAAAAACAGATAGTTAAAATTAGGTAATTAACCATTAAATTTAAACAACTGTTTTAAATTTACGTTTACGTAAACGGAATAAAATAAGCCGCCGCGACGGCTTAAAATGTGAGTTACGTCACCCGATCAACAAGCTCAAGTAGATTGGTTTTTTTTAAATAAAATTCAATTTTTTTAAAAATAATTGAAAAAACTTCATAAATGGGGCAATAGAGAACCAAAATGGTGCAGCAACAAGTAACCAACGGTGATTTGCTCTGGGCGGAATATGCCAATAATAACCAAGCTTCGCTCACAGTATGTTAATTGTCGTTTATTGATAAATAGTTAATGATTCAGCTCTAGCTCAAATAGAGTGGCCAACAAGGTAACGCAAACGGTGATGAGTGTATGGAGTTAACACATGTTGTAAGTGACAAATGAGACGAACATAGCGTTAGCATTTGTAGCGGAGGATTTTACCTTGAAGCTATTTGGTGCAGACCATAAATGCATAATATTAACTCAGAATAAACGATGGGGTTGCGCGATAAAAAGAGATTGTTTCAAATCTGCACTATCCAACTTACTCGTTGCTCGACTAACAAGGCGCACTTATAGCGTGTCTGTGATAAATTAATAGCGCAAATTACACTGATAAAAAAGCTTTGATTAACTTTCCTTATCCAGTGCACTGTAACGTTCACAACTGCCGTAGTGTCAGCGTTTAGCTGCTATCACAAACTGGTTTAGCATATGTTGATTTACTTTACTCAAGGTAATACACGGGAGGGATATACAGTCAGCTAGAGGGTTATCGTTAGTTGATGGCGTCGTTATAACAGATGACGCAATTTCGACCGTTATGTTTAGCCTTATAAAGCGCTAAATCGGCACGGCGAATTAACGGGTCGAGGCTTAGGTCATCCTTATCGACGCTACTCACACCACAACTCACTGTGACAGTAAAATCGTGCCCTGAGAAACGGGTGTTAATATTGGCAACGGCATGGCGAACCTGTTCGGCAAATTCAACCGCGATATCTTCAGTTTGCTTTGGCATAAAAATAGCAAACTCTTCCCCACCCATTCGGGTAAATATATGGGTCGGCTTTAACATTTCACCAATCACATGTGTGACCTTTTTTAATACCCAATCGCCCGTAGCATGACCATATTGATCATTAATATTTTTAAATAAGTCTAAATCCATCAACAGCACAGAAAATGACTCGCCAAGCATTTGAGCTTGAATAAATTCATTTTCTGCCATTTCTTGCCCTGTACGGCGATTAAAGATACCTGTTAATCCATCTCGCTGCGCTTGCTTCATAAATTGATTACGCTGCATCCAAGCAGATATTAATAACAATAATAAACCAACAGAAAGCCCAACTAATAATGTTGAAAACATAATCGATGAACTTTTCTCTTTCATGAATAAATCTTTTTGTTTCATCAAAAGTTCATGGTCTTGGATCAAGCTGGTATTCTCACGATTTTTTTCAACGCTATCAAAGCGAGCCATTTGGTAGGCATTTTCTTTTACTTTCTGTTCATCAAGTAATTGCTGACCAAGTGCAGAAGCAACAACTTGATATTGGTATGCTTTATCGAACTGACCACGTTTACCCGCAATTAAAGACAGTATTTCGCTAACACGTTTTTTTACCTGCATATTACTGGGCTTATTGGGTAAAGCATTAACTAACTGCGCAAACATATCGGCTTGCTGATAATCACCCAGATGGAAATATATCGAGCTCAAATAAGACTGTATTTCATTAATCTCAATTTGAAATTTAAACTTCTGGTAGCGCTCTAAAGCCACTAGATAAAATGGTTCTGCTTCAGCATATAAGCCCTTATCAAACAAAACATTACCTTGCCCCTTAATTGACATAATCTCAATCAATGGAAAACCATGATTTTTACAATAAAGTTGAGTGTCTTTAAAGAACGTCTCGGCTTGATCAAAGTGGGCTAGCTTTAAATGAGCAACTGAGTGATATAACATCGAAAAACATTCACTTTTTGGGTCTTTACCTTGGTTTAAACTCAGTGCTAATTGCGCGATACGTAGCATTTCCTCATAAGCATTAAGCTGTAAATACACATTCATCAAGCGAATATAGGACATTATTTTGATACTTTGATCTTGATAACTGTCGATACGAGAAAGGTTATCCTCTAAAAGAGCAAAAGCTTTTTGATAATTACTCAAGCCGATATTTGCAGTGATTTTCAATAAATAAATATTGGTGAGTTCTTCACCAAGTGGTCCGTATGTCAGTGCTTCATCGAAAGCTTTATCTGCTTCGACAAAATGACCTAAATAAAGATCTTTTGTACCTAGCAACATATACAGACGGCTATGCTGTGGTGAGGTGAGTAACGATTCAGAGGATAACGCGGTATCAATCTTTTCAATGGCATAACCAATATCAGTCTTCAAAGATTGTTCAATAGTGTCGAGTTCTTTATCATAATCGATGTTGTCAGCTATCGCCGCGCGGCTAAAAAGCAACACGATGATAATAAAAAAATACATCAATATTTGAGGCAAAAAATAATTACTCTGTCGGATTACTTATAATCATATACATGGCCATTTCTTTATCACCAGACAACTGGCTAACACGTGCTTTATCTCCTGACATCACAGCTTCAATCTCTTCTTGTGTTAATCCATTTGATTTCATTACACCACGTGGATCAAGCTTATATGCTTCCAATAAAGCGGCGTCCGTTCCAAGCTTAGTAAAAAATGTATTCATGTTAGACATATCGTAACCTTATATTCTAGATTATATTTGTAATTAGCGACTTAAATTTACATCTATGTGATTATCATTGGTAACAACTTTAACTTTACTGGGTCGTTCCGTCGACAAAAAACGTCGTAACCAATTGTTTTATCGAAAATCTCTACACAAAATTGCCCATTAACATCTTTTTATCAATAAAAACTGTATCAATTTCGCTAAGATTGAATCATTTACATCCAATAATCACCATTAATAGCTTGTCGATAAAAGTACGGCGGTTTAAAGCATACTATTACTTTATTACCTCATTTGTGAACAGCCATAAAAATACTTAGCCAATATCTGCTTCGGCGATACCTAATTTGGCTAACATCTCATGGTTAAGCGTCATTGGACGCGCTGGAGGAATTAACAATGTGCTAATCGTCGTTAGTTTAGCCTCTGGCAATACATATAACGGCATGCGCTCTATAACAGGTGATTGAAATGGCAAATTTGCTGCTTCATATATAATCACTTCATGATTCAGCGGATACCACTGATTTAAGTGTTCAACCAAAATCTGTAATTTATCTTTAGTGCTACTAAATTGAGTTAAGGTATGTTCACCCGCAAGAGCAATCTGCCAAAGTAAAAGATGCGTTGTAGGATCCGGAACATGGTGATAAAGCATGAACTGAGTCGCTTCAAAGCTTTGATGACCACTATTGCCTGGGTCAATGCCTAAATCAGCCCACAAACAAGCTTCAGCTGAAATACCCGGTAACATGCTAGCGTCCAAACCTTCACTGCGGGCCTGTTTAATCGACCAATGCGCTACGCAAGCAAATACCCCAGGATGGCCATATAAGGCACATACAACTAACTTGCCTAAGCGAACTTCGTCTAAGATAGCGTCAACCATTTCGGCATAAGTATCACGACGATTTTTTACCTCATCGTGTTGAGCATAATAAGGTTGAAGCGAGCGAACATCTGAATTAAGCGACATTAACCAACGTTCAGAAAAACCATCGGGCACTAACGAAAAGACCACATCAGCATGCTCTATATAACTCAAACTTAATGCACCTATTTGCCCTGCAAGCTGTAATCCCGTGCCAACACAAACAAGGTTACCTTTCTTTGCACTGGTTAATGTTGCTATCGGTGATTGTTGTCTCGTCATCGTGGTTTCTTATTTTGAAATAATTACAACGCAAAATAAAAGCATAAAATAAAATTATCAATAACTTATGCATTAATAGCACTTGACATTATTAAACGTTAACTAGGGCATCTAAATCATAAATTGAGCAACATCCTACCAACATTTTTTGTACAATGTTAAATAAAAATGAAAATTTACTCTAAATTTATTTATCGAAGAAAATGGAACTTCAACCGCTAAATTGACTCAAAACCACAACATCTTCTAATAGACCCTTGTCAGCATAGGGACTGCTTGGGTATGATGACCGACAGAATTTAGGAAGTAGCGCAGACAATGATAAACAAAAAACAAAGTCTTACCCTTGTAAGCGCAGTAGCGCTTTCATTATCTCTTAGCGGATGCAGTGTGTTTGATTGGTTGATTTACAAGCCAGATGTGCCACAAGGCAACTACATGGAAACACAACAAGTTGAAAAACTTCGTGTCGACATGACTAAAGAGCAAGCAGAATATATTTTAGGTCGTCCAGTATTGCGCGACAGCTTCTCCGATGACACTTGGTATTATGTGTACCATTTTAAAAGTGGTCGAGATGCTAGCATTACTCATAAAGAGTTGATCATTCACTTTAATGGCGACAAGATTTCAAGTGTTGCTGGTGATTATGACCTAAGTGCAGAATTTAATACTCCACTTGATGAAAGCTCGTTGCCGTCAGTTAACGAACAGGATCTTAAGCCTTTATTACCAGAAGTTCGTCCAGATGCGAAACCTTTAGTTGAAGAGCTACGTCCTGCGTTAAAAAACCAGGCCGAAAATGATAATGATAATGCACCAACATAAGCCACACGATAACATGTGATTTATGCCAATAAAAAAGCAGGACCTCTAACGAGAGTCCTGCTTTTTTATTATATAACCACCTAAAAACTTAATCCATCACCTTACTGGTGGTAAGTTAATTGACTTTAGCACCGGTGATTTTATTAATACGACCTTCATCTTTGGCTTTTTCGGCACGCTTACGACGAACATCTTTAGGATCTGCAATTAACGGGCGATATATTTCAACACGTTGCCCAGGAACGAGTACCTCATCATGTTTGGCCTGGCGACTAAACACCCCAAGCTTAACCTCTTCAAGGTTAATCTCCGGAAAAAATTTAACAATATCACTTTGCTTAACGGCTTCAATGAATGTAGTGCCTGGCGACACCATCACCGAAATAATTTTCTGCTGTTTTGGCAATGCATAAATAACATCTACCGAGAACTTTTCTGTTTCATTAATCACGATAAATCACCTTTGCCCTGTCAGTAAATGCCATTACCATTGACGACATCAAATCTTTAAACACTTTGCCAAACGCCATATCAACCAGCATGTTTGAAAATTCGAAGTCTAAATCAAATTCAACTTTACAGGCATCTTCGGTAAGCTCAGTAAATTTCCACAAGCCATGCATATACTTAAACGGGCCATTTTCCAATTCAAGTGAAATCGATTTAGCTTGGATCACTTGATTGCGGGTGGTAAATGTTTTACTGATCCCCGCCTTACTAACATCAACCGACGCCACCATGGTTTGACCATCAAACTCAAGCACCTTACCACCGACACATCCCGGTAGAAAAGCATGATACGATTCAACATCATTGACTAAATCATACATCTGTAAGGCACTAAATCTAACCAGCATACTTTTGGAAATCTTGGGCATCTGACATCACTATCGTTAATACAATAGTGCGATTTTATCACGTTAAATAAAAAAGGCATCTCTGAGAGCGTTAAATCACGTTGGAAATAACACAATCACCAAGAAACTGGGTATAATCGTTGAAATATCAAAAATCTCCCCCATATCTATTAGTTAATAGTATTAGCATAATAGAGTTTATCAAATGGGCTCACTGCGGGTTGTCCAGCACCATCCTTCAGGTCAATAACGGCAATCAGAACGGTAATAATAATGGTAAAAAAGAAATCAGCAAACGCCTCAGCGAGCATCGCACGCAATAAACGCGCGACCTTTGAATACCGCATAGAAGACAAAATCGAAGCGGGATTACAACTTATGGGCTGGGAAGTTAAGTCCATTCGCATGGGTAAAGTAAATTTATCTGATTGTTATGTCTATATTAAAGAGGGTGAAGCCTTTATGCATGGTTGTACTATTCAACCACTTAATACCGCTTCAACCCATGTAATATGCGATCCAATCAGAACCAAAAAACTGCTATTAAAGCGCAGTGAAATTGACAAACTTGCCGGCCTAATTGAGCGTCAAGGCTATACCTTGGTACCATTATCAATGTACTGGCGCAAAGGTGCTTGGGTAAAAGTCGAAATTGGCTTAGGTAAAGGTAAAAAAGATCACGATAAACGTGAAGATACCAAAGAACGTGAGTGGAAAATTGAAAAAGCTCGCGTAATGAAAAAAGACAAAGAAAACGCTTAATCTCGTTAGTAGGCCACTGAAACGATTAAAATTGATAAGTTGTTATTGAACATAGGCCTATAACGAACAGATAGTGAACAAACGATTATATTTTGTTAATGGATACTAGGTATTCATCTAACAAAGCGTTATAGTTAACTCAATTGGGGGCGATTCTGGATTCGACAGGATTCACGAAACCCAAGGAGCATGTCGAGGGGCGGTTGGCCTCGTAAAAAGCCGCACCGTTATAGTTGCAAACGACTCTAACTACTCTCTAGCAGCTTAGGCTAGCTAGCCATCAACCACACGTTTCGCACGTGGACAGTGGATCCTGATGGTCATATTACAGTGTGCTAGCGAGGGAACTCCGTCCGGGGGTGAACCGCGAAACAGTACCGGACTCACCAAGTAGCATCCTGTCTTTCGGAGACTGCTTGGTTAAATAAAAGAGAGACTAAACATGTAGTGCCGAGGATGTAGGCTTTCTGGACGCGGGTTCAAGTCCCGCCGCCTCCACCAATTAAAACAAGGACTTAGCCGAAAGGCTAAGTCCTTTTTCTTTAGAGTGTCCACAAAGTGTCCACGCAGCTCTAAAAGTTTGTCCACAATTGCCCTTTTTTCCTTTCTTTTTTTTCTACGATATAAATATTTTTCAATTAAATATTAATTTCAGTTTTATTTCGATCTAATCCATTGTTTTAAATTGAGTTTACCCTTGTTAATTATTTTTACGTCTTTTATAAAATCCTCACAAAATCCATAACAACACCAATTAAAATAAACACTTACGATTTTACCAACTGCCAATGCAGTTTTTAAGAACTGTAAAACAGTGAAATAAATCGCGATCTTTTCAGATCTTCGATCATTCAAAAGGCCCAGTGTCGGCGCTGGTTAGCCCTATGAACTGCAATACTATAAAACTGAAAAAAAATTAACATAAAGAGCCCGCAGGAGGGTGAGGAAGAGTGCGGATTTCGTGGCGTGGTTTCTTTGCGGGGTTGGTTTCCGTGTTGAGGACTTGGTTTATGTTTCTTGATGGGTGGTATATGGACGCGGGTTCAAGTCCCTGCGTGGGAACCGACCCCATAGAGGTGGTTAGCTTTACTGCAGGTATAAAAAAGCCCAGTTCTTAACTGGGCAGTAGAAATTTAACTATTACTCTTCTAATAAATTATCTAGTTTCTTTTTAAAGTAATGCTGTATTAGCTTTTGACCACCTTCAAATATGACATTAAAAGGAGCATCTTTTAATTCTGATTTCAACTTTTCTAATACTGCTTTATTTTGAAGTGTATTAGCGAAATCATGCCCACGTTGTGTTAAACGAAGTTCTCTTATTGAACATGATAATTCTGTATCTGTTCCTGATATCCCAATGTCTTTAAGGTTATGAGCCGTATTAGCTGTAGATGTACCAATGAAATAATTATCTAAAAAAATCTGTAAGTGAAATAGAAGCTTTTGATTTGCTTTACCGTGTTCGTCAGATAACAACATGTTTTCAGCGGCTAAATCATGAAGCGTCACATGAGCATTCTCTGAACTCACAAATACAGCAAATATATCTTTCATATAATCTAAGTCGACTTTCATAACATTCCTTGTTTATTCATCACAACAATATGACTTAGAAAATATATACCTACTTTGTGATTGGATCTAGTCTTCCCTTTTGTGCATCTGCTTCTGATGCTTTGCCGTTGAAGTCGCCTGCTTGATTTGGTGGTTGGGTTGAACCTGGTCCCGATGCAATGCCCGGGTGTGTGTGACTTGCGCATGTTGTTGCTAATGCGCTAACGGTTGCCATGAGTTCTGATAATAGTTTCAGTACATTCTCGCCATCGCTGCCAATCCATGTTTTTGGACTGCGGTGGTCTTGTTCAATGCTGGCGGTGACCTTGCGTGTTTCACATTGTAGTTCAGCTAGTTTGCCTATGATGTCTGTTAATGATTCATCGGTTTTATTTTCAAAGTTTCCAATGTCATCTATGTGCTGATAAACACCATCACGTACTTGGGTGCGGGTTTCACCTTCTTTGATTGCGGGTAAGTCCCAACCAAAGGGTAATACTGTTCTGATGAATGGTTTGTCTGGTCTGCCATAGGCAAATGCAATTTCGACAATTGAACCAATAGCCGGCGGTTCTAACCTGCCCGCTTTATTACCTGCACCTGGCAATGGTAATGGTACTGCTTGAAGTACCTTTGACTTTGTTGCTGTGCCGTTTTCGTCAAGCAGCTGCACGTCAACTGCATACCGTGGATAAAACGGATCACTGCCGCGTTCGCCGTCTTCGGTTGGTAATTCAGGCAAGGCAATCACTTCTCCCCATCGCGGCAAATGCAATTTTGCAGTTAGTTCTGGGAATAAGCGGCGAATCACTCTATTGATTATGGTTTCCATGTATCACCACGTTATGGTCATTTGAGTTTCTTTAAACTCAACGGTTTTAATGCGGCTACCATTGGCCAGTACGTTTGGTCTAATCATTGGGGCTGCTGGTATGGTTGCTGTTCGTCCGGCTTGGTGGTTAGTCATTAAGTTGTTTTGGATGATTATTGGCTTGTCAGCCCAAAAGCTGTCTTGGTAACTGCCGACGTATATTTTGCCGTTACCTTGCTGTTGCCAAATAAAATCGTCAACACGGAACGAACGGCCAATGTTGTCTAGCATGGCGTAACCAGAACTGTCGCAGTAAAAACACGGTATTGCGGTTTCAGCGTATGCGTTATTAGGAACTAAAAACTCGAGCCCTGTTAATTGACTGAGTTCGTCTAATACTTGCTTTAAGGTTGGATGACGTAGCATGACGCTGTAATTGAGTGCTAACGATGCCGATAGCTCACGACAAAATAATGTATACCAGCCATTAACGTCTGGCATGACACGTTCAACATAGCCGATAAAGACTTTATCAATCATGTCACCCCACCCCAAATCAACCGATACAAGGGCAAATTGCTTTACCTCAGTGCTCACGGTGATTTGGCAATTACCTGGCGTAGCTGATTGCAACACGACCCAATGATCAGTCATATCGACTTTTTGATTGTCGATATAAGCTCTGGCAATAAATCGTGCATTAGGTGTACTCATTAAGACCTCAAACTACCAAAGTTATCAGTGAGGTTTTGTTGCAGTGATGCATATTGAAAACCCGACTCGCCAGTGGTGCTAGCACCTTGCTGATTAGCCGCCGCATCTGGTTGGCGTTCTTCTACCTTTTGCGGCACGCTGCGATATTCTTGTAAAGTAAAACTAACTGACCATTGACGGGTGGTTTGTTGCTCAACGGCTTCAATTTTACTAGCAAAACGAACCTGTTTAACGCCCAATGCTTCAGCTGTTTTATTGCTGATGCGATAAATCACACGGGCACCATTTTCAGTTGCTTCGGCCAGTTCAAATAACTGCGTTAGGTTTTTGGCTTGGTTAAATAGCACGTTGCCACTGACCATTAACATTTTAGCCTTGGTACCCGTTTCAGCTACATCGGTGCTTGAGCTTTGGCCACTGGCATCATCACTGGCAAGCTCTTGGCTTGCCGTGATGCGCAGTGATTTAATGGCTATTGATGTAGAATTGAGGTTAAGCATTAAATTGTTCTCAGATCATTGGGGTATCTAATACCTGAAACCGCAGAGTACCTAGTTTCACAAGTAAAGACTGTACCTTTGATTGCCTGTTGCGCCTTTAAAAATGTCCAATATACTTTAGCAACACCATCTGTTCTTTGCGTGATACGTATTGGTTTATCATTTTCAAACTCTGTATTAATGGATGATGATGACTTTAATGAACTAACAGTAATAGCCAAACCATGTGATCGCCCTGCTTCTCTTTCTCCTGAAAAGCAAGCAGAGTTACAACCATTTAAGTCATAACTATCATCACTTCCGTCATTTATTATAGGTGATATTTCCATACCATTATTCAACCTCAATCTGTCTACATTTCCGTAATCAGCTGGTAACATTGCAAAATAACCCAAAGAAACATCTATATCTTGCTTAATCTCTATTCTGTTTTGTATAACCATTTCTAGAGATGCTAAATCCAACGTGTGAGCAATATAATGCTCCCACATAACCCCATCACTTCCGTTAGGGTTTTCTGCTTCAAACTTCTGCAGTAATTGTATTGACTCAATTTCAAAAAAACCTATTCTATTAAAATCATAATTACCATCACTCAATTTTTCTATTCCATCAGTGATAATTTTTATAGCCACATTTTTAGATACACCAGTAACATTACTATGCTGCGGTACCCATTCTGTTGAGTAACTAGCAATGGCTGGTTTTGCTGCAATTGCAAAATCAGGGATGGAATTTGGAGAACCAATAGCCTTGCGTGTACTCCCTAAAATTGGCCCCGTTAGCGCAAACTTTAATGGCTGAGCCGCTGCATTTCCACTTTCATAATAAAGCCACCCGCGTGGGCTTTCGCCACCTGCTGGAGGGTTAAGAGAATTAGCGCCAATAAATTCAAATTCCACTTTATAAGTATCTAAATCCAAATTATCAAAAATTAACTTTTCTGTAATTTTTGTCGTCTCTGAAAATGTAGATATATCTTTAGTCTGCCCATCGCTGAGTCTTACTCGCCAGATGCCCCCTCTATTTTCTGAACGATATTTAAATATTAATTTCTTACCTGTAAATGTTGCTGTAAATTTAGCGCCAATTTCAGTTGTATATGAATATTCTGGTATGTTTGGAGTTGTTACAAAGTTTCCATCTAATGTGGCTGTTGCTGAAATTGCAGCCTCATTTTCTATTCCAGAATATATCCCCCTACTTAACGTTAAACCGTCGCTATTTTTCCAAAATCTATATTCAACTACCCATTTACCATATACTGAATCTTTTCCCATCCCAAAACCAACATAAAACTCATTTTCACTTGTAGAATTTACATACATACCTCTTCTTCCTACAAGTCGTGATAGTTTATTTACTAAATCTTCATTCCCCCCTGCAAATAAATTCTTAAGTACTGTTTCTTGATTTTGGCTTAATCCTGCATTTAGAGTTTGAATATCACTACTGTTAATAGCCTGCTCTTCTTTTACGTTCGATAGTTCTTCAGTGGTGCTATTTATCTTTTCATCTAATGCTGAGCCTACCCGCAAATCTTCCACCACATCTGCAGCAGTGATTCGCGCTAACTTAAACACATAATGCTGTTTGCCATTCACGTCGATGTAATCATCCATCTCGCCGTTCGTCACGGTAAATGCAGTCTTTGGGGCCCACTTGCTTGACGCATCACCATCAAACCATGCATCGACGTAAACAAACTGAGGGTAAGATTGCAGGGTTAAAATATGATCTTGCTTCAATTCAACACGCAGGCCTGACACATAGCCCGCACCCGGTGTGACCTTAAAAGTGTTGGTAGTTGAGCGAGGTACGACTTTAAAACCGTCACCAATAAACCAATCTTTGCCGTTCATGTCGGCAGCTAATTGACGGGTTAACTCGTCCATGCCACTTAAACGCGCGGTAAAATCTAACTGCCATGTTTCAGGCTGTACCGTAATACCCGCTAAGTCAGCAATGCCTGAATATTCAATACCAAAGTTACGATTTAACGTATTACCTGCAGTACCTGGCACGGTAATCGTTTTGCTCACATTTGGAATATGGCTTACCGCAATGAGAGTTTGGTTTGCAGATGAATATAGCCCTACCCAGTTAAAGTCAAATGGACCGGTTACGCTATCAAGCACCGTTGAATAAACAACAACGTTATCGTTTATGCGGCCAACTTGCTGCACAATTTGCTGGTGCACTCTTTGGGCCACCGGTGGTAAACCTTCGTTGCGGTCAATAGTGTCATTTGGATCTTGCCCTGGCACATTGGCAAAAATGAACGTATCGATATCGAGTTGTTCATTGTTCTGTGCTTTAAGTGCAAATAAACGTTCGCCTGCAATGGTAATCACTTGTGCCATGGTATTAAGTCCTCTGTTCTCTATTAGAGCTGTTTTATTTTTGCAACTAGGAAGCTAGATTCGCTGTCCATCGTCATCAGTCTTTTTGCAGGCAACAAATTGGTATTCACCGTGGCCATGCTTATATCGTTATGGTTATCAAAGTTTTTAGGTGGCGACATCACAGCCATTTTGGCAATAGTGGTGTACTGGTATCGTCGAGTTGTGCGGCCATACTGGCGGCAGATGTAATTAATCAGGTTTTGACGGTCACCAAAATCGACATCCAATAACTGCAAGTCGACTACATCCCAATCCGTTTCACTGACTCGCTCATCAATATTGACCCAAGGCATGCCCAGCTTTTTAAACATATCCAGCCAGCCTGTTTTGCTGCCTGCGCCCTTAGCAAATGGCAAGGCATACTTAACGCGAGTGCGGTACATCAGCTCGGTTTCACTTGGTATCTGTTCAATGTCGCGCTCCCATGCCAAGAGGTGCACAAATGCTAATTCGGCTGTCATTGGGTCGAGTTGTTTTGATGGAAATGCCAACATGTCGGTCAATCGTTGCCAAAACCTAACGGCACCTTTACGCAACTTATCCAACTCACTGCCCGGCCTTGCAAGCCAGTAAGGCATTTTGGTAATGGCTTGCCAGTCAATGTTCATTACGCGTTACCGTTTTCAATGGTAAGTGCGGTTAAACGCGGCACATTATTGGCACTGGTAATGTCGGTTTGGTGCCAGTTAAGCGACTCAATACCTGCAAATTGTTTGTGCAACTCTTGGCTTAGGCGGCTAAATGAAAAGCGCACAAAGGGCTCTGTTCTGGTCGCGTTGTAATTGGTGTTTTCTCTAAATGCGCAACGAATAAAGTCTTCAACATCTGCAATTAATGTCGTGACTTCATCATCAAGCAAATAAACATGTGGGTAGATAGTCACACCTACGACAACATCGGCACCTGGCATTGCCAACACCTGCAAGTCATCGCCGTGGCCGTGGTAGCCTTTATCCATCACGTACTGATTCAAATCGGTAATGAGTTCATTTGAAGGTTCACCGGTATCAAGCAAAATATACGCGTTGGCGGTACCCGGACCGCGTGGGGCATCGTGTTCAAAATAGACGTTGTCGGTATCGAGTCCGGCACGTTCGGTGATAATGGCGCGGTACACGGCATCGATGTGCCAAGGGGCTGCTGCGGTAAATGCGTTGCGGGTTCGCAGTTTTAAATCATCATTACTTTCAGCATCAGCACCTAATACGTCTATCCAGTCAGCATCATTGCTCACGCTACCAATTCCGGTTACTGACTCAGGTAAAACATGGTAATAACCTGCACCTAGGTTGTATGCTGCGCCTGCTTTTTCTGCAATAACGGGCACTAATACGCTTAAGCTGTTTTGCAGCAAAATCACATCATCAGTGGTTATCACACGGTAAACAATGCCTTTAATGGCATCGGTTTGAATAACGGTTTCTGCAGGTATTAACAAACTAGGACCACTTGCTGCAGCACGGTTAAAGCGCACTTTACCCTTGGCAAATTCGTCTTCTTTGCGGGTTAAGTCGTGTTCCCATGCTTTGGCTTCTATAAATGAATTGTCATTAGCTGTTAGCAAAAATAGGTTTGGCAGTATTGCGCCAATTAATACTTTGTTAACTATCCATGTTGCAGGCTTGGCGACAATGGCTGTGATCACGCGCCAGAATGGTGAGTAAGGTGAGTCATTAGCAATAATGCTGCCCTCTGCTTCCACGTCTTGTTTAAACAATGCTTTCCAGCCATCTTCTGTGGTTGGTATGCCTGCAGCCTCTACAATTTTTGCAAAGTCGATTGTTGGCACATCTATTTTTTCAGCCATTAACTTGCTCCTGTAGTGGTTTGGATTATTGACGACGAAATAGGCCCAAAGTTAATGGTGTCGGCATATACCCACCATTGGCCTAATGACACTTGTTCAACGCGCACTGTGCCAGGCATGATGCGAACGTCATCCTCTACTAATAATTTGATTTTTATTTGGGTGTCTGCCGTAACACCTGTGCCGCGATCACTTACCAAAGCATGTGCTAAGCCGGTGTCTAAAATGGCGTGCACTATGTCTTGCGCTATGACTTCGCGATCAGTTAAATAACTCGGTGTTAATCCGGCATCTAACACCACGTCACCACTTTGAATGTGCAAGTCTATAAACTGGCTCATGCGTGCATCTCCAAGTAAGCTGGAATATTCACGTTATCGCCTTTGGCTGGGTACACGTTTACTGTGCCAACGTTGGTTGATTTTTGTTGGTTGGCCGTTGATAGGTTTTGGGTAATACCACCGCGATCAACACGGGTTTGAATTGGGGCTATTGCGGCAACGCTTGGAATATTAGCACTTGATATGTTGGCATCAATATCAACACCTGGGATCATGTTTAGCTTGTCGATAATCCATTCAACACCCTCAGTGAACGTGGCTTTAATACTGCCCCAAATACCATCCAGAATAGATGCCACACCGTTAAACATGCTACCAATGCCACTTACTACCCATTCGAATGCCGAAAAAATGCCACTCACTAGGCTCGCTATCAAACCAATGGCACCTGCAATAATGGCTACTGCACTACCTATGACAACTCCTATTGTTTTAAGGAAGAACATTTGAATACTTAGCAATACCGATACTATCGGGTTTATCGCCTCCCAAACCATTCTCCCTGCTGCCACAATTGCGCTAAATGTACTACTCAACAACCCGCCTAAGCTCGTGAATACTTCTGCTATTTCAGCACCAGCAAAAATAATTGCATCCCCCCATGCAGTCCCTGTAAGCATCTTCTTTAAATCATCAAAATAGTAAACCGCAGCAATTACCGCAAAAGTTAAAGCGGCTACACCAGCGACAATTAAGCCTATTGGGTTGGCATACATGGCAATATTTACTGCTAGCATTACCCCGCGTAATGCACTTAATCCGGCGGTTAATCCTGCGTTTATGCCTGCCCATACCATGGCGGCGGCGCCCCATGTGGTCATTATCATTTGGCCTGCGCCCATGGTTAAGGTAAATAGACCACCTGCAGCAACTAAACCTAGTAGGCCTATTGCGGCATAGCCCATGTACTTAGTCAGTTCTGGGTATAGCTGAGTAAACGCCATCACATCGCGGCCCATGTCGGCAATCCAACCGACAAAGCTATTAAATGCTGGCAAGACTGCGGTACCAAAGGCTGCGCGGATTACGTACCAGCTTTGTGCTAGGCGTTCGCTTTGGTCGGTCATGTCGGCGGCCATTATCTCGGCTTGTTCCATGCCTTTAACTTTGCCTAAACTTTCAATTGAACCATTAAGACCGTTTATGTCATTCAGTAATAACTTGACCATTTCCACCGCTTCTTGCGAACCAAACGCGGTTTTTAATGAGTCACCTTCAGCCACGTCGATCACATCGCCATACTTGCCTTTTATCTTATTAAGAATATCGACAATGGGTAACATGGTGCCGTTCGCGTCGGTAAATTGCAGGTTAAGCGCTTTTTGTGCTTTACCTACACCCGCTAAAAATGATTTGTATTTTGTTGCCGATTCACTGCCCTGCATCGTGGCTTGCAGTGTGCCCATAATCGCCATTTGCTCTTGCAGTGGTGCAAGCCCTGCCGAGGCACCTAATGCGCCAAAGGCATCAGCCATTTTTTTACCGTCGGTTTTAAAGGCTTGTACTGCAGTGGCCGTCATACCTGTTAAACGCTCAACCCATGCGCCTTCGCCCATTTTCATAGCATCGTTTTTAAAGATGCCATACATGGTGCCCATGTAACTGGTAACGGTTGCCGCGTCTGCTTTCGTCGCTGCGGCCAATACGTTACTGGATAAGGTAAACGCGGATAGATCAGTATCATTAAGCCCAGCAATAGCCGACTGAATGTCATAGCTAGACTTAACAAACTCAGTGGCCGACTTACCGTATTTAAGCGCGTATTCATAAGACGTATCTGTGAGCATTTTTAATGCTGACTCACGCACACCCAGAGATTTAACCTCGCCAAGTGCGCGGTCCATTTCAATGGCTGGCATTAAGGCGTTTTGCAGTGCATACCCACTGGCCGCAATGCCGCCAATACCGGAGGCCATTTTCATGGTCCCGGCTTGGTAGTTAGACGCTAGGCCATTAAATTGCTGGCTGATTTTGGCAATCGGCTTAGTAATTTGGTCTATTAATCCAACGGTAAACATTAACGGTGCGGGTAAGCTCATGCTATTCCTTTCTACCTGTTTTACTTACCACCAAACGCCTTACATACGGCGTTGGTGACAATGGCTTCTAAATCTTCGCGCTGTCGTTTAAACAGCCATGCTGCTCTTGCTAAACTTCGCGGTTCATCATCTTCTGTTGGCAATAAATGCCGACGTAAAATCATGAATTGCTCAAGCTGATTTGAATCAATAGAATCAATCAGCCCATCTATTTTTTTACGGCAATGTCCAACACTGGTGAAAACTCAGCTTTTAGTGCTCCAGCAATTTGCAGTTCTGCACCTGGCGCTTCATCAAGCACTTTTCTAAATGCTTCTTTTTGGTCGCTTTCAATCGCACGCATAACAAGGTTGTGTGATGCAGCAGTCATTGAGCTACCACGAGCAACACTGTCAATAAAATCACTGTGGTCTTGTACTGCTACGTTAAAGCTAAAGTCAGTACCTGCGATGGTTAAAATAATTGTCTTTTTCATGCTGCTTTGTCCTTGTTAGTGAGTAATTGTTTTAGGTTGTCGAATCCTGCTTGCATCTGGCGTTCCATGCGGTCGCCAAGATCTTTAACGTCATTTTTAGTGGCGTAGTTTTCGGCGACATGGGTTTTATGGTTGCTCAGTTCTGTGCTGGTCTTGTGGGCCACACTGTTTAAATAGGCAATTAACGGCACGGCAATAGTGAGTAACACGCCAACAATGCCAATGATCACAACAAGCCAACTGGTTAAACTCTCCATTAGCTCGACTCCTTGTTGTTAACTATTTGCATGGGGTTTTGCTTTAGTAGTCCCATTAGCTTGTCTTTGTCGCTGGACTCTTTGGTTGAGCTCACCCAGTACGTCACCGCACCTGCTACTAAGGTGAATAAGTTACCCACCAAATACACAATCAAATCTCGGTTGCCTTCAATCTCTGGGCCGTAAAATAATGCCCATAACACGGCTGAAAATTGCCCAAGCAACACAAGTGTTAAGGTTGCTGGCATCCAGTGGTCTTTGTGTTCACTTCTGGCATTTTGGCGATCAGCTAAATCGGCTTTGTATTCATCTAATGCAATGCGTTGTAGCTCAATGTTGGCTTGGCGAATTTGCTCACGTTCTTGTGCTGCCCACTCTTGCAGTTTTAAGGCTGCATTTGGGTCATTACGCAAAGCTGCTTGCACGGCTTCTGGGGTATTTTCGGTACCCAATGCACCCGCAATTTGGCTGCCAATACTCACAGCCAAACCAATAGGGCCACCCAGTAACGGGGCGACTGCTCCGGCGATGGTGCCAACGGTTCCGCTAATTGATTTCCAGTCCATGTTACATTCCCGCCATGTCTAAATAGTTCGCTTCACGATTTCGCCTGCTGTGGTATCTGTCGCCAAAATCACGTAATTCGATAGCCATTTGCAGCCAGTTCTGTTGCGTAGCTGCTCGCCAAAAGTTAGGGCAGCGGCGCGCTAAATTGCCGTACTGAAACGCCACTGACGCTATTACGGTTTGCTGTTGCTCTTTTAGTTGGTCAAAAGGCAATGCAGAATCTCGGTTGTATCTATGCTGCAGCTGTTCAAGCAATTGACTTTTTACACACAGGTCAATCATGTGTGCTTCATCTGCTGTGATTGATAGCGGCACAGCATGTAAGGCTTGCACCGCAGATTGTTGAGTTAATCCACAATATTTAGCTAACTTCTGCACTAATGGTTGTGGTAAAAACGTTTGCAAATCATCAGTTGAGCGCTGGCCAAGATCAAAGCCAGTGGCAATAGTGACGCCCGATTTTGAATGCACAGGATCCGGCACGTATCCTGTGCATGTTGGGCCACCTTCTAATCCAGAAATAAAGCCAAAATTTACTTTTGTTTTATTCATCACTTCTACTCACTTAATGTTTGCACTCAACACACAACTGCACACCCGGTAAGATCTGGCGGCGCTTTTCAGGTATTGCGATGTTGCATTTAATACACTGTGTTGCGCTTGGCCGACTCGGCGGTAGCATGGTTCGCTTGGCTAAAAAGGCTTTTTCAATGCGTTCTTGCTCAATGCCTGCTCTGTCGGCGTCATCCATTCGTTATCGACTCTCTATTAACTGCTTGGCCTACTGCGTAATGTTTTCGATTTCGTCAGGGCGTAAGTAAGGCACCCCATCGATATGCACAAAGTCAGGATCTGTTACATCAAACGGAATTTTAAATAACGAGGCTTGACCGCCTTTTTTGTCGATGTCCAAAATGTCGCTTAACTTAATGCGGCATCCAAAGGCTTCAACTTTCATTTCGTCTTTGGCCGTTTTGGCGTAAAACATGATGTCGAACGTTTTCATGCCGCGCCACGAACCGGCTGATTTGGCTGAGTTTGAAATCAGCTTAAAATTGCTGGCGTTAATGCTCAGTTCACCACTAGCCGCCACATCGCCATCGACATAACCATCTGGTACACCGCTGGTTTGGCTTACGCCACTGTTGTCGGTAATGGTTAATGTTGCCGTGTCCACTTGCAGCATGATGTCGCCCAAGTTGACGTTAAAATTCATTCCAGATAAACGCATGTTGGCGATTCCTTATGTATTGCTTAGATCAAGCATGATGTTGACCGTGATGGCTTTCGGGCTGTTGTATGGGCGAACCACCATGTAAATCACCACGCTTTTGTTGGTTGGCCATACAATTTGAATATCACCGTCAATGGGTGGAGTAATTTCACCTGGGAACGGAGTTCCTAAAATAGTGATGCTTTTGCTCATGTTGCGCAGTGGCTTCATAAAGTAGCCTTTGTTTAACTCAATACTGTTAGGTGTTGAATTAAGGGCGCGATTACCAATGCGACGAATGGCGAGAATACGCACTTCACGGCTGGCTTTATGCACTACACGAATGTTTTCAATGTACTGATAATCACCGCCTGCAGCGTCTAATGTGGAACCGTCACCCCAATAGATCCCTTCAAAGTCTGGGTACCACTGCGGCACACTAAAACGGGCTGTGGCTAAGGTGTTTAAGGTGGCTAACGCTAATGGCTTTTCGGCACTGTCTACTGGTGCATTCTCTAAACCAGAACCTAATCCCATTACGCTACCTGTTGCCACGCGCATTGGGCTGTCGGCAATACTCACAGCGTAGTTACATAAGCGACCAGCCAACACGCCCACGTTATTAGCGTGCAATTGCGGCACTGGGATCACTAAGTGATTTGCAAGCCCTGCAACCAATGCGACTTGCGCAGCTTCATACGCGGACCATGTTTGGGTAGCAGCATCGATACCTGGCACTGCAACCAAACCAGACACAAAACGGCCATGTGTTGCTTGCAAGCTAGCTAAGTAATCGTGCTTGGCGCTAATTTCAACCGCTGTATTGCTGATGTCACAGAACACTACCGTTTCAAAGCTTTGCACTTCGTTGGCGCGATCAATCGCTTCAAATACGTCTTCACCGTCTGCCAGTGGATAAACTGCAGCAGTCCAGTTTTGCCCCGCATTTAATTGCGCTGCAATCACTTGAGCGCGCAGGCCACTGTCGGCTAATGCGTCTTCAAGGTCCGTTTGGGCGTTTACGCTAAACAGTTGGCTTTCTTCACCTACTGCCCCCGCTAGACCGATAAACAGAAAATGGCGTTCGATGGCAGCAATGTCACCTTGGCCGAGATTCAAATTGTTAACTTGTACTTTACCTAGTGCCATGGTTAGCCTCTTTTGCTGTTGATATGGTCAATGATTTTTACTAATTCACGTTGTACGTTTGGGGTCGTGTCACCCAAGAACGGACGCGCTTTAACGGGTATTGGCCAACGATTTTTATTTGGCTTATCGCGTAGTACCGACAAAATCACACCCGCTTTGCCTTGGCTTAGGTTTTCCGTGATTTCGCTTATAGTTGCGCGCCGGTATCCTTTGCCTTTGGCTTTTTTGGTTTTATAACCCAATGCAATTAATGCTTTCGCCTGGCTGCGTGTTGCGGCAGCTTTATAGTCTGGTTTGCCATGAATGCGTGCCATGCGGCTAGCGCTCATTGACTCTGTGCCACCGTCTTGATGCAACGCAGCTATTCGGCCTGTTAGTCCCGCTTTATGCTTAAGCTCTAAACGGTTGGCGTTTTTCACGTAAGGTTCTAATGTTCTGCCCATGCGTTTTAGCATCTTGGCTTTTTTACCATCGGCGCGGCTGGCCATGTGAGTGCCGTCAACCGTGGTTTGAGTACGTATCCGTTTGCGTGCTAATGCGCGTTCGTATCGCCCCAGTGTTTTTAAAATACGAGTGCGCTTGTTTGCGGGCAGTGATTGCAGTATCAACTGATGCTTTATGCTCAATGCTTGCTGTTTGTTTGGGGTGATAACTAAGCTCATTCGGCCCCCTTCTGCTGCACTTCAACGGTTTCAGCTATGTTTAATGGCACTAATGACACACGGTAGCGTTCGCCGTTAAATAGCACTGGGCCGTTGTCATCTGGTAGCAGTTCAATGTCATCCATTAACTGCACTTCAATTAATACTGTGGCGTGGTCTTTACTCACCACGTCGATATCCAGTTGTGGATCCTCTAGGCCGTATTCATCACGGGCCCAATTGCTGTCAATTAAAAAGGCAGCAACCATGGCTAGTAGGTTGTATGGGTTAATGCGGCGGTGCGGAAAGCGTTCTAGTGCAATCACGGCGTTGTGTTTCCACTTCGCGACTTGATAGCCTTCACTGCCTTTGTCTTCACCGTTGAGTATCAAGGTGCCGTTTTCTTGCCATGCATCGAGATCGTTGGCTTTAACAATTGGCGATAAGCTTGTGAGTAAAAATTCGGCCAATAGCTGCAACTGAGTCTTGGTTTGAGTGCTCATAATGAATGCACTCCGGCGCGGCCAAGGCCCATCAATAAACGCACTGATCGGTTTGATTGCGCTAATATGGCGTCTTGCTGTGCTTCGTCGCTGGCTTTGTTGTTGCCTGCTTCTTTTTGGTCAACAGCAGAAAAATAGCCCAGCAAATCGGCATGAGAACGGGCATAAACAGCCCCGCGGTAAATGCTAATTTGCTGCGCACTGAAATCAGGCGCTAGACTGGCGTCTAAGGCAAAAGGGGCTTCCGTTCCCGGTGCTGTCATGATGAAACTAAGCAATTGCTGCTGTATTTCTGCCACGCTACGATTGAGCGAATCAGCTAATACTGATTCTTCAAAATATTCAGGGATGCGACGATGTTGGCGAAATTCACCCGTTGACAATGCAGGCCAGCCGCTATCGTTATCGATAGCAATGCTTTGTTGTTGTCCGGCTTCAAATCCAAATGTCATACATCACCTGTGTTAATTGGGTTCAGTTCGGTTAGCGTCACAGTGGTTATTAACAGTCACCTGTTAAACACTCAGCTAGCGAACTGGAGGGTTGGGAGTTGGTCCCTTACGTTATTGGCCTTGTTCTTGTGAGCCACTTTCTTGTGACCCATAGGCCTCTAACGCACGTATTCGCATATCAATTTTGTTTCTTACGGTTTTCACCTGGGCGTGTTTATGCAAACTGGCCGCTTTTTCGAGTAACGCATCTGCTTGTTGCAAGCGGCTAATGTCGCCAACCTGTGTTGGTTTAATGTCGCCGTTAGTTGTGCGTAGTAATGCCAGCCCCGCGAATTTGTAAAACTTAGCGGTAACCGGTTCTGGCAGTTTCCAATCGTTAACCACGCGCTTAAACACCATGCTGAAATACGGTTCAATACTGTTGCCGTTTTCTGCTTGCACTTCTGCCCAATCAAATACCGTGTCGGCAATAAAACCTGCCCACTGGCGGCGAATACTGCCCGCCATAGGTTGATCAAGTTCGATAGCGCGAAACGCCAGTTCAATAGCTCGGCCAAGCTCACCAACATCAAACAGCCACACAATGCAGTAAGCAAAAATAGGATGGTCATCTACTTTGTCCTTTTGGTTGTTAGCGTCTAGCTTTGCTAAATAGTCAGTGGTAATGGGTAGCCACTTGGGCAATAACACATCACGTTTATGGCTTACCTTGTCGCTGCGTCTTGCAAAGGCTTTTAGTCGTTTTAAATCCGTTTCAAGTTCGATCAGTTGTAAGTGCAGGCTTGGGGCGTATTGGCCGCTACCTGTTAAGCTTACTTTTTCGAGTTGTTTTTTGGCTTGACGGCTTTCTCGCCATGCGAGGATGCTGGCGCCGCCGATGGCTTTTTTAACTCTGCGGTCGCTTCTTTAATGTCGTTCGCTGAATTGGCTATGCTGTCAGCGCTATAGGCTAAATCGCTGGCGCTGTCGTCAATGGCGCTGGCGCTTTGTTCTACTTTGTCAGCGGCATAGGTTACTGAACCGGCGGCATCGGTTACGCTGTCAGTTGACTCAGCTTGTTCTTGTTGAAGGCTTTTTAGGGTTTCAACTAGATTCACACCTACTTCAGCATTGATTTTTTGCTGCTCGGTTGCTTCTGTAATCGAGGTGATATTGCCATCATCGTCTGTGGTGACTTGTGCAATTACCCCTTTATCTGGGCCTGAAGCTAAATCAATGTAAATTTGTGTTTCTAATTCATTTAGCTGTGCTTCTGTTAAACCCGCAATGTAGCCACCTTTCTCAACGATAATTTTTGCGTTAGTAATAGCGACTGACTTATCGCAATATAACAACGCGGCTAATAGCTGCAGAGCCTCATTTTCTGGCGCTGGCGTTGATGCTGCATCTTGATTTGATGGATTTTGTTGTTTAGCTTTTTCTGCTGCACGGCGTTTTTTAAAATTAGCGATGGCACTCATGGCGATGTCCTATTTAGCTATTTGATAAAGGATTAACTAGGCACTCAGTGAGTGCCTAGTGATAGGGTTAAGCCGCTGGGGCTGCGCCAATATTCATTGCAGCTTCATCGATTGCACCGTATGCCTGCATTTCATCAACTGCATACCCTTCAAAGCGCCAATACTTGTCTTCCCAGCGCTTACGGTCTTCTACGTTTTCAGACTTGCGCGAGCGGGTGCCTTTTTGGGTGTAGCAATGCAAGTTAGAAAGCAATGTCACCACTAGGCGTTTACCTGGGAAGAACGGTGGTGTGTATGCCTTTAAACCACCAATGGATTTATCCATCATTTGCGCGGCAACACGTTCGGTTGGCTTGTCTGCTTGGTTCATCAACTTAGTCTGAGCGGTTGCGGTTAAGTCACTGCCAACCAATACAACCAAGCGTGGGTCGTTGCGGAATTGTTCAGGGATCAAGGTGTTCTTAACTTCGGTAACAATGGCGTCTAATGTTTTGTATTCACCGTCTTTCAAAACACCTGTTGCATCAGGGTTAAAGTAAATCGGGTCAGTCATTACCTGATCAGGCGCTTTCTCTTTTACTAACTGATGCCAGCCTTTGTTAACGTCTTGACCAAGCGGGTTGGCAACAGGATCTGTGTCTATTGCGGCAGAAGTACCATTAAAGCCAATGCGTAAAATGTCGAGGGCAAAACGCATAGTGGCGTTTTCACTCATTAGTTTCATGAATTGACGTTCACTGCCTGCGTTGGCCCATACTGCTAATGTGCCCCAATCAACAAAGGCACAAGAGTCAGTTTCGACCAGTTCATAGGTATTACCGTTAACATCTTGTCCTGAAGTAAATCGACCACCAGACTTACGCCCTGTGGCAATGCCTGTATTACCTACGCTAACCACTTGACCTTTAATTTGGTCAACGTCCATCATGGTGATCAGTTTTAAAAACTCGACTGAATCAAGAATGGCGGCGCGAAGTTTGGTTTCCATTGGGCCAGTAACGCTAAATTGCTTACTCACGTCTGGTGTTTGATATCCGGTGGCCATGTTGGTGCTGTATGCAAGCAAACAGGCTAGTGCAATTGGTGTTAAATTCATGATGCTATCTCGCTGCTAATAAATGACTAAAGTGGTTTAGTGGGTCTTAAACCACTGAGTAAGATTCGCCTAGACCTGCTGGATCAGGCTCTTGGCCTGCAGTTTCTTTGCTTAGCGCATTGAACTTGGTTTCCATTGCACCGAGCTTTTCTGTTAGTCCGGTTAATAGGGTTTCAACTTTGCTGAACTGTTCAGCACTAACACCTGGCGCGTCTGTTTTATCAGTCGCTGTGGTGGTATCAATTTCAGTTTTTTCGGTACCAGTTGCTTCTGGCTTTTTGCCAAAGGTGTCAACTTTGGTTTCAAGCTCTGTTAGCTTGGTGTCAAAGGTTTCAAATTTGCCCATTAAGGCTTCAAATTGCTCTGTTTTCATTGGGTCTTCCTCGGTTGGGTCGGTTGCCGCGTTTGGCTTATTAAAGTAATTGCGTAGCATGGCAAACAAGCCCTGTTCCGTAGGCGTTGCTTGTTCCGTAATGAAGTCACTTTGCTGTAACTCTTCTAATTGGCTGTATTCGTGGTCGTGGTGATTGTCACCGGCTGAAAACTTAAGGCGGGTTGTACCCGTTGATGCAGGCGAGTCGGTAACGGCAATACCCGATAAATAGGCTTTGCCCGTTCCTTTGTAATCAATGTTTGGCTCGATTGACATAAACAGCTTTTGACCTTCTTGGTTAGCTGCTAATAAGTAATCGTTGGCGGTTAACTTGACATATAAACGCAGTTTTCCGTCTTTAGTTGAGGCTTTGACTTCATCCACTATTCCCCAGTTTTTACCCTCAAACGGGCCCCATGATGAACGGAAATGTTCAGGCCAAATCATGGCGGTGTATTCATCCACTGAATATTGTGCGGCCATGTCTTCAATCCACTGTTTGGTGATAGTGCGACCGTCGACTGTTGCGCCTTCGGTTGCTGCGATAACCCATCCAGTTTGCTTGCCCATGTGTTTGCCTGCCTAAAGTCGATAAATGCGTAAATGCTGTTTAGGCCTACAGCTTACGGCTTTGACAAGGTGCAATCACTTGGCAAACTTCGGCGTAATTCCGATTTTTGCATTATCGGAACTGAGCCGATATTTAGTCCGTTATGAGTGCTGCGATAGTCAATACACTGGCAACATTAATCATTAACCCTGAGTGATATGGCCTACTCTCCTGAAATCCGTGAAGCCGCAAAACGGCTTTATTTACGCAGACACACCCCTGATGAAATTCGGGACGAACTCGGCCTGCCAAATAATCGGGTGGTGTACTACTGGGCCGACAAATACGGCTGGCGTGATTTACTGCGAGAGGAAGAAGTAGACGAGGCTATTGCGCGCCGCATTGTGATGCTGTCAGATATTCAGGACAAATCAGGTAATCAAATAAAAGAACTCGACATGCTGATTGAAAAGCATGTGAAGTTGAAAAAGCAGCGCCTAATCAGCGAGGGCCATTCGTTTGGTTCTGGTTCTGGTTCCAAGTCTGGTAATAAAGGTAATAACGCTAAAGGTGGCGAACGCTCTGGTAATGACGATAAACCCCGTAAAGGCCGCAAGCGCAAAAATGATGTAAGTCATTTAGACGCTGAAGACTTTGGCACCTGGTACGCATCGCTTTTTGAATACCAAAAAACCATGCATGAAAACTTGCATCAGCGTATTCGGAACATTTTAAAAAGTCGTCAAATTGGTGCAACGTATTACTTTGCTGGTGAAGCATTTGAGCAAGCAGTATTAACGGGGGATCCGCAAATATTCTTGTCGGCGTCACGTTCTCAAGCAGAAGTATTCCGCAGTTACATTATTGCTATTGCACAAGAATTTTTTGAGATTGAATTAACCGGCAACCCAATTGTGTTGCACACCAAACACGGTGATGCCGAACTGCGTTTTTTAAGTACCAATAGTAAAACCGCGCAAAGTTATCACGGCCATGTGTACGTTGATGAATACTTTTGGATTGGTAAGTTTGATGTATTAAACAAATTAGCCTCTGCCATGGCTACTCACAAAAACTGGCGTAAAACCTACTTTTCAACCCCATCCACTAAAGCACACCCCGCTTATTCGTTTTGGACTGGTGACCATTGGCGACAAGGCAAGCCTGACCGTGAAGAGGTTGAGTTTCCCACCTTTAATGCCATGCGCGACCGTGGCCGATTATGCCCAGATAAACAGTGGCGCTTTGTGGTCACGATTGAAGATGCATTGGCTGGCGGCTGCGGCTTATTTGATATTGATGAACTGCGCGATGAATACAACGGCGATGATTTTGCCAACTTGTTTATGTGCGTGTTTGTTGATGATGCGGACAGTGTATTTAAGTTCAGCGACCTTGAAAAATGCATGGTTGATGCTGCGAGGTGGCAGGACCATAAACCCAATGATTTGCGGCCATTTGGCAACCGTGAAGTGTGGCTAGGTTATGACCCATCACGCACCCGCGATAATGCGACTTTGGTTGTGGTTGCACCAGGTGAAAAGAAAGGTGAAAAGTTCCGCGTACTCGAAAAACATTATTGGCGCGGGCTTAACTTTGCCCATCATGTGAGCGAAATTCAAAAGGTGTATGCACGTTACCGGGTGACTTACATTGGCGTTGATACCACTGGCATTGGTGCTGGGGTGTTCGACTCGATTAGCACCTTGTTCCCGCGTGAGGCTACGGCGATTCATTACAGTGTTGGTAGTAAAACCCGCTTGGTGCTGAAAATGATTGATGTGATTGAAGGTGGCCGCATTGAATGGGATGCCTCACACAAAGACATTGCCATGAGTTGTTTAGCGATACGACGAACTACCACCGATACTGGCGGGGCCATTACCTTTAAAGCCAGCCGCGACAATGCCACAGGCCATGCCGACGTATTTTTTGCGATTGCCCACGCGGTGATCAACGAACCCCTTAATTATGAACACAAGAGATCATCATCATGGACAATGCAACACTAACTGCCGCGAACGACGATATAGCAAACGAGACTGAGCAACCGAGCAGCAATGCACCTGTGGTGTTTAGTTTGCCCGAACAAGTGATGCCTAATATGTGGCTTACCGATTACGACTCGTTGTATTACAACTCAAGCGATGAATATTGGGAACCGCCCATTGATAGGCATTTACTGGCTAACTTAACCCGCCGTAATGCGCAACACGGCGGCATAGTGCAAAGCCGCGCCAATATGGCTGCATCGCGTTTTGTGTCTGGCGGTATGAGTGCCCAAGAAGTTGTCGCCACTTTTTTAAATTTTGTGCAGTTTGGTGATGTAGCGTTAGTGAAGATCCGCAACGGTTTTGGGCAAACTGTGCGGTTGTTTCCGTTACCCAGTTATCGAACCCGCGTGGGTGAAGATGGTGGCGCGGTGGTGTTAGAGCGTGATCAGCAATTTAAGCGATATAAGGCCAAAGACATTATTTGGGTGCGCCAGTATGACCCAGTACAGCAGGTGTATGGTTGCCCCGATTATTTAGGCGGCTTACAAGCAGCATTGTTAAATGAAGATGCCACGTTATTTAGACGCAAATATTACATTAATGGCGCTCACATGGGTTTCATTATGTATGCAACCGACCCGAACCTAGACCCCAATGTTGAGAAAGACATTAAAGAGAAAATTCAAGACTCAAAGGGCGTGGGTAACTTCCGTTCGCTGTTTGTGAATATTCCCAACGGCAAAGAGAAAGGCTTGCAGATTATCCCCGTGGGTAATTTTGAAAGCAAAGACGAGTTTATGAACGTTAAAAACGTGTCTGCTCAAGACGTACTCAACGCGCACCGTTTCCCCCCTGGCTTAGCCGGTATTATTCCGGCCAATACTGCAGGCCTTGGCGACCCAGCTAAATATGATGCGGTTTATTTTAAAAATGAGACTAAGACGTTGATCAACAATTTGGTTGATGCGATAGCACGTGATCCAGAAGTGGGTGGCAAGTTAAAGCTGTTTTTTGATTTGGAGTAATGTTGCAGACATAAAAAAACCGCCTAAATGGCGGTTTTATATTTTTTAACTTAGCAGCCGCTGACTAGTCTCTCATCATGCTCAACTTCAACTTCTACTTGTTGGCTCATTGATTCTCTAGCTATCATTTTCATTTCAGCTTCTACAAATCGCTCTAAAACTCTACGGATCAGTGGCTGATAACCACCTAATCCATTGCGAGTTGCTAAATCTTTTAGGTCTTGTATTAAAGACTTCTGCAAACGGATTGAGATCATTTGTAAGGCTAACATATCATCTACTTCTCTAGATGTTATATCCGTAGCTATCTCTACAAATGCTTCATCATTACCAAGTGTACCGTTTTCCCAGTTCTCTATTGTACTTTCAATTTTCATATTCATACCCTTAGCCAATGAATAGTTACAGCTTTATACCAATTCACATTTCTTTAGCGAATCGATTATAAATATCTGACTCTACGTCATTCGGCGGAAACACAGATTTGATGAATAAATCACCGGCATCTTGTATGTAACAAACTTTTAACTTTATTCCTTTATCAGTCTCTGAGATGAACCATTTCGTTGGCGGGTTGGTTCGATGGTCTTCTCTATTATCGACTAAGTCCGTATGAGTGCGGTTTAAAAAACACTCATAAACCTCGCTAACATTCACACCGTGTTTTTGTAAGAGTTTATCTCTTACAGGTTTCGACATCTTGATAGCCAAATTAGACTCCTTCCTTATCTTTGACCGTAATATACAGACGCCATTTATATTTGTATATACAAAATGTATATATATTCATCCTAAATGGCAAATTTTTATCATAAATAATTATTTTGGTTACGGCTACTAAGTACCTTTTACTGTTTAAAAAAACAGTGCTATGGCGTAAACTAGAACCGTTAAACATTAGCGTTCAAACGATTGGGAGATCGACATGCGGGTGTTATGCACTAGCTGCAACAATAAAGCGATTATCGGTAAAACCGATAGAATAAGTTCGGCACATGCTAATTTGTATTGCTCATGTTCTGACCCAGAGTGTGGCCACACGTTTGTTGTTAACGTATCGTTTAGCCACACTCTAAGCCCTAGCGCAAAATCATCGAGTCAATTAGTTAAGCAACTGGTTAACGCGATGTCATTAGAGCATCGTTTGCAACTTCAACGTGAACTAAACTTTCTGTAAGCTCTTGCCGCGCATTTTTAGCCATTATGAGCATCATTAAGACACAATTATCTTTTTCGGACTCGCTGGTTTGTTGTACATGTAATTCACATAGCAATTCAACTTGCTCAATAAACGCTAAACCCATTGATATTACCTCTTATAAAGACGCGCCATTAGCGACGCCATACCTATTATCCACATAATTAAAAACGCGCAACTCAGTGTGCACTCTCAAATCTTACTGATAAAACTTGCTGATAAATGTTTTTCAAATTCGAACTTCAATAAGGCGATTGGGGTGCAGCTTAAGTGAGTTTTTTATGCTTTGGAATAGGCAGGCTTGGCTGGGGAATATACCCATTAGAATAGCTAATATCACGGGTCAACATATTTGTTGTTATTGTTGTTAAACACATAAAAACCAATTTATATCAAAATAAAAGACTTTAAAATCAATTTGCTATCATAAAAAACTAAACTCCTTACTTTTATTTCATATCTATTCGTTTACATTCGAATCCGTTCGCAGGGCTTTTTTTAATAAAGCAATATTTTTGATGGTGTCGTTAAAACGATTAAGCACAAGCAATTATATTAATTAGTGCGAATAGTTTTCACTGAAAACTATTTTGACTCACTTTTTAGTGGTTGCCAGTTTTTAAAACTGTGATATGGACAAAATCAACACTAGTTAACTGGTGTTGATTTTGCGTTATGCCTGCCTTTTATGCCTGCCGTTTATGATTGTCACTGTACTGCATGGCCAAGTCTGCTGCTTTATTTAACCTGGTTAATGCGTTGCTAAAATGCTGTTGGGTGACACCAAAACGGGCATAAGCTCTTTTAGCTGGCAAGCCATCAACCAAATAGGCGCGCAACGCATTTTGTTTGGCTTCGCTATTGATGCGCGTCATCTTAAGTAAAATGCCGAATTGCTCGGCACTTTCACAACCTTGAACAAGGGTTTTCATTAGTGCTTTCCGATGTTACTTAGTGCAGACAACATCACCATCGTTTTAATTTTTACTTCCTGCCTATTATCTTCAGCTGATAATAAATCTTTAAGTACAATAATTCGCTCTGGGTCTGTTAGCGTTGATGCATTAAGTACCATTTTTAGCGATTTTGTAACGCTTTCCATTGCTTGTTCGTTTGGATTAAATTGATTTTTGTTAGTCATGTTTTTTTCCTTTTTGCTGGCGCGATGCCACTATGTTATTTAACGTTACACGGCACTTTTCTCGTTGTTCTGTTGGCAGGCGTTCTAACCACTGGCGAACGGCTTGCTTGTTTAATGTGTCTAATTGCTTTTTACAAAGGTGATAGCGCTCATGGCATTCAACCGTTAATTGCTGCGCATCGGCTATGGCCTGCATATCGGCTGGGTTATTTCGGTCAAAAATCGGCATTGTCGTCTTCTATTGGTATGGGTTTAAAATAGAGATGTTCGTTAATGGCCTCACAGCTTTCGCAAACTTCAAACTTGTCTAATGCCTCTTGGGTACTTTGCTGCCCACAAGCCGGACAAATTATTTTTTTAGGTTCTTCCCAATCATCAAATATACCGTCCATAACACCCCTATTTTTCACCGTAAATAAATGCTGATATGTCGTGACAACTTATGCACATACCGTCAATTTTTGGCTGTGTGGTTATGTCACATTTACAAGCTGAACACGTGCTGTTAGCCGTTGAGTGCTGATGTGATGCCGCTTTGTTTAGCCAGTTTGAAAGGTCTGGTTTATGGTCGCGGGTAAACGTGGTTTTTTCTTTTGGTGGCTCGACAAACTTGTCGGCGTACTTTTCACGCTTATTCAGATCAACCACATGTTGCAGTTGCTCGAGTGCAAGTTTTGCCATGTCTGGCGACATATCTTGCAGCCATTGATCAACATCTAATTGACCGTCAACCACCCGCCATGCTTGAGCGTTCAATACTTGTTTGTTGGCATTGATGCTGGCGAGGGTAAATGCTTCAAATTGTGAATTAAGGGCAGGATCATCCCAATCACTATGGGCCTGATGGCTATTGGGTGGCCTGCGGCTAACAAACAACATGCCCTGACGTAGTGAAATATATTGGTCATGACCATTTACAACAGAGTTAATAATGGACCCCGCACGTAGGCGTTTAAGATCCTCGTTGTCTAACCCTAACTTTCTGCCCTCTTGTATTAACAACTGATCACCTTTGGCGATCTTTTTGTTAGTTTTGATGGAGTCCGTACAGTTATTGTCAGAACTCCAAGGTGCGCGGCTGTCGCCGCTTTTAGAAGCAAGATCAACAGACAAATCAAAAGCCACATCAAAAGCGCGTTCGTCTGGTGTCGGCACGTACATGTCGGCCTGCGGCTTGCGGATTTCCCAACCATCTAACCTGGTGTTAATAGTGGTGTGGTTTTCCTGTGACAGTACGCCCATGATTTTTGATACTTCTTCACCGTAAACGTTGCCGTGGTCTTGAATGGCTTTAGCCAGTTGCACTGGTCTGTCTGCGCGTTTACAAAAGGTGCCGCCCATCACTTCAACGTAGCGTGACCAATTACTGCTATCAGCTGCATTGCGGGCGCGTTCAACTACGTCGTCAAAATCAATGGCCTCACGTAATCGACGCAGCTCACGCCACACGGTTACCGACGGGCCACCAATTTGCTGAAACTGGCGAATGTTCCAAGTGCTTGACCACGCCGCAACATTTTGCGCGCCGTTTTTACCGCTGGTTTCAGCTTCATGATCATCATCTACCATGTGGCCATCGATGTTTTTAGCGATGTATTTGGCGATATAACCGGTTGCCGACCCTTTGGCAGGATCAATGGTTTTAAAATCGAAACGGGGTTTATAACCTTGGTGGCGTAAACTTTTTTTACCTTTGGCGGGTGCAAGGTCGTGCTTGTCATGCTGCAAGGCATAACGACGCATAATTGAACGGGCATGGCGTAGCTGTTCTTGTTTAAAAAATAGTAATAAATGCCAGTGTGGTGTGCCGTCATGGTGGGGTTCGACTACGCGAAAACCAAATACTTCAATATCTTCACGGGCAAATTTTGCGCGGCATTTAGCCCACTGGTTACAAAGGTAGGCTTGGGTTTGCTTTGGGGTAGCACCATCGTATTTTTTATTAGAATAAGACGGGCCTTTTATGCTTTTTTTGTAACTGTGATATTTGCTTGGTGCGGTCCATGTGTAGAACTCACCTGCAAAACCTTGCTCAATGGCGAGATCTTCAAAGCCGCGCATACGCACCATTAATTCAGCACGGCGAACTTCTGGGTTAGCTACTGATGCGGCAACCGCATCGGCTAATGTCAGTTCCAATCCGTGTTCGTCATTAACCACTTGCATTTCGTTTAGCCATAAACGAGCGGCATGTTTACGTTGCTGCCATGCTTTAAAGGCGTGGTTAGACACGTAAGGCGATACGCCGCTACGAACTTTACCCACGACGATGGCGGTATGTTCTTCATAATGTGAATAGGCTTTATTGAGTTTACGCAGCCACCAGTTTTCATCGGTTAACCTGGCGATGGCGCCTGCAATAAGGTTGTACATAGCGGCATGTTCATCAAACACGCCGCTGGCTTTCTTGTCGTTGTAATCAGTGAAATCGGGTAATGCTGGGCAAAATCCCCACTGATCTGCTGGTTCTTTTATGGCTAATAACAGTTCTAGTGCATCAACCTGTTTGTTGCCGTAATCAGTTACATTATTCAATACACCCGTGCAACGGTCTGCCCACTCGGCGGCAATGGCTTGGCGGCGGTCTTCGGTGTTGAGGTGAAATATAGGAATGGGGAATTGATTAACCATGGCGGTTAAGGTTTCAACACGTTTACGCAACCAAATGTTTGGGCTTCGGCCATTGTTTAAGGCGCGGCGTTTATAGCAATATTGGCCGAATAACGTCACGGCCACATGCTCTGGCAAGTCGGCAACCAGTTTGGCCGACCATGCAAGATCTGCTTTGGCGTGAAAGGTGGTAAAAAAAGCGGCCGTATCAAGGCCGACTTTACGGGTTAGGTCTTCCAGATTCATCAGGCGACCTTGTTAACTTTTTTAGTTTTAACAGTGTCGGCGCTAATGATGTGACTAAAACCTTGTTGGATATTGGGGAATCGATTGCCGTTGTCCCAAATAAACCAACTGTATTCACATGAGTCACTACCACCACCCACAAAACGTGGGCGAGGAATGATAATGGGCATTTTTTGAGGAAAACCAATTTCAGCCCAAAACGGTATACGTATTTTGCTGCCTAAAAAGTTAACCCGTTGCAAATAGGCCAATGTGCCGTTTGGGGCTAACTCGTTAAGTGACTTTGCTAAAAACTCACATGTGAGTGAGAAAGGCGGGTTTGTGATGATCACGTCTTGCTGTTCAAACTTAGTAGTTAAGTAGTTAACCCCGCGATCAAGTTCTGCCCAACTTTTTTGAGCGTCTGGTAATGCGACTTTATTATAAATGGCATCAGTTCCACGGCATGGTTCTAAAAAGCGGTCTGTGGGGTTAAGTAGCAATTGAGCCAATAAAGCATCGACTACATTATCAGGCGTTGGATAAAGTTCATTTGCGCGGACATTGCCGCTAGTGCTGCTCATAGCTCCTCACCCTTTTCAATGCGTTCCCACTCATTCACGGCAATATTTTTAAACATCTCAGGGTTTCGGCCTGTGCGCATAATCCCTTTCACTAACATCTGCTGTAGTAGATCACTGGCTTGTTCAAAATTTTCATCAAAACATTGCGCTAAGATACGATCCGCTTTTTGCTGTTCTGTTTTTTCTTGTGGTAGCATCATGTTTCCTTACTTATTTGAAATGGAAGTGAAAGTGGATAATAAAATCAATGCAGCTCTTGAAGCGCTTTTTATTGATGAAGACAAATACGGCCGATATGTTCTAGGGTTTCGCAATAGCGACGGCGTGCTATATCGAAAAATAAACGTTGATGGTTTTAATGCTTTTGTTGGCGCCAATGAAGGTATGCCTAAACATGGCTTTACTAATGAAGTAAAAGACATGAGCAAAACAGTGCAAGGCTGTGACGCCATATTTTCGTATGTTGGTAAATAGTTCATATCGCCCCCAAATCAGCCAATGAAACGCCCATTTCTTTGGCTAATTTCATGTCTTCTATTTTTCGTAAACGGTCGTAACGCGCCTTGGCTTCTGCACTGCGTTCGCGCTTGGTAGCTGCGGTTGGTCGGTTATGAGTGCGGTTAAAAATGCGCAAGCTTTCTGGAATATGACGGCTCATGACTATATTCCCCCCATTTCATATTGATTTAGCTTGGTGCCGTCGTAAGGCACAAAGCTTTCAGATGGACGGTTAACACGTAATTTAGATTCGGCAACCTCGGCAAAAAACTCGGCATCGGCTTGGGTGAAGTCCTCAACCTCAATCGCATTTACTGTGCGAGTAATGCCCCAACCGTTATAGTCATGGGGTTTGTAAGTGATTTCGGTTTGTTTTAATTTGCAGCCCAATTTATAAAAACTGTCTGATAACGTAACCACACCAAATTTGGTGTCGAATTTGCGTTTTAAAATCATCATGCTGCCACCTCTTGCCTTACGATTGAGTCCATTCCCTGCAAAGAACACGTCAATTCAAAACAAAGCTGGGTTAGTGTGTGATCAGCCAATACATACAAAGCGACTTTTTCAAGCCCTTGCGCCATACCTAAGTATCTAAGCGCCATAAGTGGCAATCCTTGTGAATGCGCCTCACAATGCCGTGCATAAATATCAGCCATCAACTTGCGCATGGCGACATGTTGAGGATTGGTTAAATCGAATTGAACAGTTGAGTTAGCCATGATCACACCTCCACTTGATTAACTTGAATGTTGTTGCGAATGGCAATCAAACGAATGTTTAACGTTTTAGCCAACTGTGGTGAAGTGGGTTCCGCGATGGCTTTTAGTGATTCAAGTACAGACTCAACTGCTGTGCGATCAGCTGGCTTTGGTAACTGCAAGGTGCGAATAACGCGATTGGCTTCGGCGGCAATCACTTGCGCAAAAGGATTAGATGCTGGTATGCTTGATTTCATCATATTGTAATCTCCAAAAATTACCGATTTGATACGAGCCATTACCGTTCCAGCGGTTATGGCTTTTTTGTATCTAGTGTTTGTTGTCATTGTCTAACTCGCTCATTAATTCCCGCGCCTGTTTACTGATAAGTCTCAGTTCATCATCAATATGATTTGTTGGTTGCGGTGCGACTGCTTGAGTTACTGCTTGAGTTGCGATAGCGGTTTGACGTGGTGAAATAAACTGAGCGCGGCTTAATGGCATGTTGCTAAAGGCGCGGCCTAAATCTGTTAACGCAATTAACGACTGTCGAACGGCTTCACGTTCATTAGTTGATAAACTCAGCAATGGACGGTTTAAGTATTCACTTGGTTTTAGTCGTGCACCAAAAAGCACTAATGCGCGTTGCTGTGCTGGTAGTTTGTCAAACTGGCTTGCGGCACTGGTTTTACCTAACATTTTGCGCATTGCGGCAATGGCCTCACGTCCAACATCACCGTGCGGTTCGTTGGCTGCTGGTATTGCGCGATTGTTTATCGTATTAGATAACGGCTGTTTTATGGCTAAAGACATAATTAATCCCTCTACATAAAGCCCGGTGTGGGCATTGTTTGCACTGCATCAAACGCTACCGATAACACAGGTATTGCTTGAAATTTTTGTTCAACGTCATGCATGAAAATAGCTAACTCGGTCATCACATAACTGGCACGTTTTATCGTTTCGTTACGCATTCTGGCGGTTACTCTGCGCTGGGCTTTTGCATCTAATGCCAGTGCACCTAACTGGGCGGCGTTCGCATTAATATCAAGCGCTCTATCGGTTAACGTCATCCTGTCTGCTGTTGCAAAATCGTCGGTACAAACAGATGGCATACAATTCAAATCAAGTAACACCCCATCAATTAAGCAACGGTTTTTGCTTGCTCTAGTGATGGCAACTAACTCATGCACCGTTAACTGGTGTGGTTGTTCTGGTAGTAACTTGTTGCGTAACACCTGACTGCTTTTAATCCCTGCTTCACTTGCAACGTCTTTCAGTAATTCATCATTGGCAAATTGGCGCATTGCGCCGACAACATGCGGTTGTGATGCAAACTGTGTATTGCTCAATTGTGTATACATTGCTGCAAAACTCCTTTTTGCTAACATTCAATTGAAGAATAAAACACTGCAATTGAATACTTTGAATTATAAAGCGGCGAGTTCTGCCGCTTCTTTTGCTACGGCAAGCATGTTGATGAAAGGACGTTCTTGGGGTTTTAGCTTTGGGCGAATAGGTAAACGGCCATCGCTGATTAAAGAGCGAACAGTTCTAACGCTAATACCCACGCGACGTGCGTATTCTTCAGATGAAACGAAAGGTGCATCAATTTGAAATGTGAATTGACTCATTTGGTGGTATCCTTTTGATTGTTTGTGTGTGTCGGAGGGTGCCGAAACCCTACTTTTTATCGACTATATCTAAATGGTGACCCATGATTGATCACTTAAATATTAAAGTCAACACTGAAGATGTTGTACTTTTAAAAAAAATAGCTCTCCCTTTGGAAGCTGTTGGAGGAAAAGTGCTTATAAATAGGCTTGTTCACCTCTTTAATTTGCGCAGCAAGGTTGAATTATCTGAGTTTATTGGCGTATCAACAGGATCTATTGCGACTTGGCAAACACGGGATGTTTTGCCTTATGAGTTAATCGTTCGTATTCATTTAGCAACAGGCGTATCAATTGAATATTTATTGTTTGAGGAACTGAAAGGTGACTTGAATGTAATGCAATTTTTGCCTGACCCAACACTTCAACCAAACTATGCCAATATAAAATTTAATATTTCAAAGTTTCGCTACTCGCTAACAAGTCCTGCTAATTACGATGGTGGCGCAGTAGTAATAGAGCGATTGGTTTCATTGTTTAGATTAGAAAGTAAAAAAGAATTAGGTGAGTTGCTTGATGTCAGCGTAGGTACTTTAGGAACCTGGCACACTAGAAGAATAACCCCACACGAATTGCTTTGTCGGATACATTTAGCAACGGGTGTGTCAATGCACTTTTTGTGCTTTGGTAAAGAGTGGGAAGATGTTGTGGCGGCGCGTAAAAATGCAGATTTATCACCTTCTGTAGGCTCTGCTAACTTGCAACAGTCCAGTGAAGCAAAAGTAAAATCTAGGGTTGACCACATAATACCGAAAGATATTGCAGACCAACCAAGTTACGACAACATGATGGTTCAAGTACCGACTTTTGATATAACAAGCGGTAACATGAAAGCCATAGATCCTTATTTTTTCTCTTATAATGTTTTGGATTCATTTGGGATGTCAGGGCAAAGCACTCATATAGTGATAAATGATGGTAAAACTTCTTTTATCGATACAAATATAAGCACTGTCACAAAAGGCCTATATTTATTTTCGGTAAATAATTTATACCAAATAGGTGAACTGAGACAGCTACCCGATGGAAAGCAATATTTAATCGAAGGTGAAGAACGTTTCCCTATCGATACGAGCATCACAAAAATTGCCGGAAAAGTAGTTTCAGTATTGAAAAAAACTTAATCAATCAACACAAGGAAGTGAATATGACAACAACTACACTAGATAAAGACGGCCAACCATATAGCCGTATGAATTTTAAAGGTAATAAGCAAAAAGCACTTTGCTCATTAAAAGGACTGTTAACAGGCATCGTCTGTGATACCAAATTAAAGCCAACTGAATTACTCTTTTTGAATGCTTGGTTAAAAGATCATGAGTTTTTGCAGGATGACCCTGATTCGGTTGATTTAATCGATGCGTTAGAAGATGTACTTGAAGATGGCATAATGACTGATGAAGAGCATGAGGATATTTTTTGTTTAGTTGAGGATGTGATTGCCTATAAAGATTTAGATAATTCCTGCTGCAAAGATCACGTCAATGTTCTTTTAGGTATTTTGAAAGGAATTAGCGCTGATGAAGAGATTAATGAATCAGAAGTATTGTTTCTAAAAAAATGGTTATCAAGTAACCCTGATATTAGTGATGTTTGGCCTGTTCCACTGTTAACCACTAAGATTTCCGAAATACTTGAAGATGGCATAATCACAAGAAAAGAACGTGACGAACTTTACCAGTTAGTTAACTTAATCACCGGTAATGATTTTAATGAAACGGGTGATGCATCCGATAACCCGACTCAACTTTTTGACATTGTAGAATCAATCTCTCATTCCATTTCAGGTTTCTGTTTTACAGGTAAATTTAAAAGTGGAACACGCAACGAAATAGAATCAAAAGCCAATAGCCTTGGGGCTGTCGTCAAAAAAAATCCAACTATGGCAACTCATTATGTTGTTGTTGGATCCCTCTCCAGTCGCGATTGGGCCTATTCAAGCCATGGACGTAAAATAGAACTAGCGAAAACTATGCAGTCTAAAGGCCATAAGATTTATATTATTAGTGAAGACCAATGGATGGCGGCTATTTAGTTTTATGAAACGTTATTTACTAATGTGGATGTACATTGTAATAAGTTGATCTGTATCTTCGATGGTGTTCAACACTTTGAACCCATGCTGTAGATATAGGTCAATTAACCTAGCATTATCTTCACATTCTAAAATAATGGCTCTACCGCCCATTAATGTCCTGACTTGATCAATGACCGAGTACACTTCGTCGAGAATGTTTTCTAATGTTAGTGGGTTGTTTTTGACACTGTAATTTTTGGCTAATTGGCCGATAAGAAATACGCGGATACGCTCTACATCTTTACGCATACCGTCGAGTTTTTTTATCTGGACTTTAGGCACATCAAATCCGCCTAAAAACAATTCTTTAAATGAAATTGAAAAATAAGCCAATATTAGACCTGCTTCATCATCAAGAATTAAGTATGTTCTGGATTGGTCGCTTTCTTCAAACCGAATGGCTTTGTTAGGTGAGCGTATAAATTCTTCTACGTCGGGGTTTTTGGGGCAGGTAAAATCAGAAAAGAGTTTGGAAGTTTTTTCTTTCCCAAACTCTTTTAGCAAGTCTCCAAGGTGGACAACCGTTGTTTTAATAAGCTGATTCCTTTGACTTTATCTTTTTTATAATCACGTACTTTTACAGTAACCACATGGGGATTGTTAAAGTCGTTTTTTAATTGTTGTACACTTTTTTTATCAGTAACAACAAAATCTTTGTTAAATGACGCAGTTGCCATAGCTACCACCTCTTTTGATTAATATTGCTTCAAGGCCAATATTGACCTGTTCGTCAATTATACAATTTTGCCAATCAAATACAACCTTTTGTGCCAATAGGTGCTGTATAGTGCTTAATTGTCGCGTTTCCTATAATCTATATTAATAAGTTTCGTATAGTATGAGCATAACAAACACTAAAGACGGCAGTAACAAACCTTGGCGTATTGATATGCGTCTTGGTGGTCGTGATGGCAAACGTATCAGAAAAGTTTTTGCCACCAAAGGCGAAGCAATCGCTTATGAAACATTTGTATTAAAACAAGTTGATGATAAACCGTGGCTTGGTGAAAAAGAAGATAACCGCAAACTTTCTGAATTAATAAAACATTGGTATGACTTGCATGGCCAACAACTTGCGCAACCTCAATCACGATTACGCAAACTTGAGTTAACGTGTTTTGGCTTGGGCGACCCAATCGCTAGCAAACTCACGATTAACGATTTTGCTCATTATCGCCAATCAAGACTTGATGGTGAGATAGAAGATTTTCAAGGTAAAAAAACCAAGGTTAAACCAAACACCATTAATCACGAACACGCCTATTTAAATGCTGTTTTTACAGAATTAAAACGCCTTGGTGAATGGACTCTGCCAAATCCATTAGAGGGTTTACCTCAATTCAAAATTGAAGATACCGAATTAGCGTTTTTGTACCCTGAAGAAATTCCGGTTGTATTGGACGAGTGCCGCAATGCTGAATATGAACACCTGGTCACTATAGTGATGGTATGTTTGGCAACCGGCTGCCGATGGTCAGAAGCTGAAGGTTTACGGGGTAATCAAATTGCCCATAACCGAATAACGTTTGTTAAAACCAAAGGTAAGAAAAACAGAACGGTGCCAATTGCTCAAGGTTTAGCTGACTTATTGCCCCGCGTTCGTGGTCCACTATTCAGGCCATGTCGCAGATCATTCGAACGCGCAATAAAACGAAGCGGCTTAACTTTCCCGGAAGGGCAAATGACGCACATTTTGCGTCATACTTTCGCCAGTCACTTTATGATGAACGGTGGTAATATTTTGGTGTTAAGGCAAATCTTAGGTCATGCTGATATTAAAGACACAATGCGTTATGCCCACTTTGCACCTGATCACTTAGATGATGCGATAACCAAAAACCCAATCGCAGGCATATTATAAATGCCCACAAATTGCCCACACAGCCCGTCAATCATCGTCAGCAATCGGCACCAACCGACAGTTAAATCATTGTTTTACCTGTAAGTATATGTTTAACCTACCCCATATAATGAATGTAGGCTTTCTGGACGCGGGTTCAAGTCCCGCCGCCTCCACCAATTTATAGAAGGGCTTAGCAGCAATGCTAAGCCCTTTTTGTTTGCCCATTTTTGCATGGCAACATTTTATACTTCATTTTTAAACTAACATCAACGTCGTGGCGCTTTGCCCACACCCGACCAAGAAGGGAAAAACTGCTATTCCCTCTTGGCTCTTTGCTCAAGAATTGGCCATTACAAGCCGTCCCACAACATTTTCCAAATGGATTAAACAACAGCTGCGAAAAGGTCGTCATGGGGATAGATCCAGCTTTTAACTTCGTTTGAATCTTGCTTCGGCCCATCTTGCAGTAAAGAGTGAAAATGCTAACGTTTCCGATAGGCATCTAATAGGTAGGATGCCTTATAGCACATGGTCAATGATGTTCCCGACATCATAATGACATTTCCAATATCCATATAGATCAGATGTGCGAGAAAGGCCTGTCAGACTCACGAATTCTGTTGTAAAGAGTCTTCAACGGCCTCAATTGTTATTAAGCCTGAAACTATGGATCAGCTCACGCATTCTGTTGTAAAGAGTCTTCAACGTCATCAAGTTCAGAGTTGAATCACGCCAATTGCAAGCAAGGTATGCAAATCATTTTTTCCCCATTTCATTTTGCTTAGACTCGCCAATTTCGAGAAGTTGAAGATGGAATGCCCTACTTAACTCTAATCCAAATGTTTCTAGCGTTCCCAGGCCTTACCAGAGCTCCTTATTGTTGACGTTTGGACTACAAAAATGAATTGAGTATCACAAAATAATGCCTAGACCTGAAAGGATATTAAAGTGCGCTGACAAAAGCTGTTACAACGTTTGTAAGTTCCTGATCTTTTCCAGCATTTAATTTACCATCAACAAAGTAATCATAAAAACGACCTAAGCTATACGTACCTTTAATATCGGCTCCCCACCACGGCATTAATTGCGATAATGTTTGAAGGTTAGTAGCACCACCATTAGGGCCTGGAGAAGTGCTAAGTAACAATACTGGTTTCTTCGTTGCAAACATTGGATTTTGTAAATCGCCTAAACGAGAAACCCAGTCGATTAAATTTTTAAATTCTGCAGGTATTCCACCATTGTGCTCTGGAGAAGCAATGATGAAAGCATCATATTCAGCAAATAACGCACGTACTTGTTTAGCCGTTTCAGGATGGCCTTCGCTTTCTTCTCTATCTAAACTAAAGAAAGGCATTGGATAATCTCGAATATCTAGCATGGCAACGTCATGCCCTTCAATTTTGCTCGACGCTAACTCTAATAGCATTCTATTGATAGAGTTTTTACTGTTACTTGCTGATACGGTGAGTATTTTTGTCAAGATTAAATTTCCTATATTATGAAAGATTGATTGTTGAATTAACAATTAATCCTTTTGGTTTTTAAATTAATTTTTTAGTTATAGCTAATTTAGTACTAATAAAGCGAAATCTCCAGCCGTTCTCTCAGCGGTGATAACCTTAAGTAATAACATATTTAATTCACCTTATTTAAATAAATAAGTGTTAGATGAACTTGTTCGCTGAGCGCAGTAAAATCTAATTTTTCATCACGTACCAAATCACCATCTTTTACTTCAACACCATTAAGAACACCTTCACCACCAGTGACATAAGCAATAAACTCGCCCTCCTGGGTGACATTCTTATTTTTGCTGAGCAAACCAACTTCAATAACAGTTTCGCTATCAAGTGTGACACTTTGTGATTTATTGCCACCATAAACACGTATCATCTGGTCTTTTTTAAGATCATGAAATTTATAACTTGCAGGCTCACCGGCCGCTTCAGGTAAGACCCATAATTGCAGCATTCTGTTTTCTACATTATCAGGGTTAATTTCATTGTGTACAAAACCTTCACCACCAGCACGTTGTGCTTGCACTTGATTGGCTTGCATTGACTTGCCGTTTTCCATAGAGCCTTGGTGCTCTATACTTCCTTCAAGCATAACCGAAATGACATCCAATTCTTTATGTGGGTGCATGCCCGTTTGACCTTTAGGCGTAAAACGCGCATCAGCTAAATATATAAAGTTGCCAAGTCCATTCCATGTATCGTTTTGTCCGCCAATTTTGTTATCAACAACAAGACGGGTTTCTTTTAATCCTGCAAATCCACCTCTGTGTAATGAATCTTTACTTAATAACTGCATTTTAATTTCCTCTTTCATTACTAGCTGATAACAAAAACCAACTTACTGTTTGGTCTTTTCGAACTGTAAAGCTATTATATATATAAAATATTTTATTAAAACAAAGTAATACTGACAAATATGTTCGAATTGACTGAACATTAATATCAGTATCAAAGTATCAATAAGTGGCTAGTGAAATTATCTTTAGAAGCTTGTGAGGTGTTGGATGCGATAGACAGAAAAGGCAGCTTTGCCGCAGCCGCAGCCGCTCTATATCGCGTACCGTCCACAATGACTTATACGGTACAGAAATTAGAAGAAGATTTAGGGATTATGATTTATCGACGAGAAGGTCGAAGATCTATCTTAACGCCTGCGGGTAAAGTGCTACTTGATCAAGGTCGAGAATTACTAAAAGCAGCTCAAAGTATTGTAGAAACAGCAAAACAAGTAGACAGTGGCTGGGAATCTCATATCACTATAGCACTCGATACTATTTATGATATTGAAGAGTTATATAATGTCGTTGAAGAGTTTTATAAACTTCAAACCCGTGTTGAAGTTAATATCACTGAAGAAGTATTAGCAGGGAGTTGGGATGCAATTATTGAAAATAGAGCTGACTTAGTCATCGGTGCACCCCACCCAGAAATAAACACTCAAGGAATTAAGTTTGAAGAAATTAAAGTAGCAGATTGGCAATTTGTGGTAGGGAGAAATCACCCTTTACTCGAATACGATCTCCCTTTATCAGAAGATGATATCAAGCCATTTCATTCAATTATCATTAAAGATTCTTCAAAAAGGTCCCCCGCCATGACTCATAGGATATTTGAGAAGCAAACAGTGTTACGAGTTGCCTCGATGGAGCAAAAGATATCAGCTCAAATTAGAGGGCTAGGAGTTGGTTTTTTACCAACGCATCGTATTACTAATCACCTTGAAACTGGGGAGCTGGTTTCCCTTAAGATCGCTAAAGATGCACCATTAACTCCTCTGTTCATTGGCTGGAGAACAAATAACAAAGGCAGAGCAATAAGATGGTTCATCGATAAATTTCGTGAGTGTAATAAATAACACGCACATATTAAAGAAGTAAATTCATAACTTTTTTAGGCTAAATTAAGTGGTCAGTAGCCTATAAATCATGCATTTCACTAGACTGTTTTTAGTTAAGAATAAGATTCTATTTCATTTAAATTATCTAAAAGGTTAATGGCTGCAATATCGGATTTCCTGCCGTAAACCTTTGAATTATTACGGCGAGATTGAACCTTAATAACAAGGCCACTCCAAATTATTGGCGAATATTTAACCACCACTCTAGTCTTTAGTTATCTATATTTACTTGCAGGTAATGAATGATGGCTAGGCCAAGACAAACCATTGTTAGCCTAGATGACACGCCTACTCCCTGTTTATAGAAAGTTGCCACTGTTGTTCGCGTGTGGTGCGTAAGGCTTTTCTCTGGTATTGATAACTCGACAGGTGAAAACTTTGAGCATCACCGAGAGTGGGTTGATTCACGTATTCTTGAGCTAGCGACCATTTTTGCCATTGATATTTGTGCTTATGCATTCTTGTTAAAAAGCAGGGAGCAATCACTTACATGTCGTTGTTAAAGTCGATGCAGAGAAAGTGAAACATTGGTCAGTTAAAGACGTGTTGGTTCAGTGGCACAAAGGCTTTAAAGGGCCATTACTGACGCAGAAGTTTGTTAAAGGTGAAGACCTAAACGAATTAGAACCTAACACAGTGAATGATTGTATAGCCAAGTACAGACAACGCTTAGTCGATATCAGTTGGTTTATGCGCTCACTCAGTGAGCCGATAGCTAGAATGGCTAACTAATAAGGATAGGCCGCGCGAAGCCGCGTCCTTATCCCAAGTGTTGAACAAGCCCGAACACGTGAGATGTGACTCTTTATTATGTAATTAACAGTTCGAGAAAACGCGCTGTTTGATGTG
>NZ_JACJDU010000130.1:0-782 GCF_014163715.1 Shewanella sp. SR44-4
TCTAGCATCTAGGCTCGTTCGCTGTTCTCTCGCTTGTCATCGCCCTTACCGCTTGTTATCAATTTATAGCCTAGAGACTAGGGCGGACTTCGTCCTGCTAGACGCTGCGCGGCTATAAGAGCGGATAACAGTTGGATCCGTGGTGTAGCAAAAAACCTTCAGACTTAGTCGCTCAAGCTTTTATAGCCTCTAGCCGCGAAGCGTTCTAGCATCTAGGCTCGTTCGCTGTTCTCTCGCTTGTCATCGCCCTTACCGCTTGTTATCAATTTATAGCCTAGAGACTAGGGCGGACTTCGTCCTGCTAGACGCTGCGCGGCTATAAGAGCGGATAACAGTTGGATCCGTGGTGTAGCAAAAAACCTTCAGACTTAGTCGCTCAAGCTTTTATAGCCTCTAGCCGCGAAGCGTTCTAGCATCTAGGCTCGTTCGCTGTTCTCTCGCTTGTCATCGCCCTTACCGCTTGTTATCAATTTATAGCCTAGAGACTAGGGCGGACTTCGTCCTGCTAGACGCTGCGCGGCTATAAGAGCGGACAATAGTTGGCTCCGTGGTGTAGCAAAAAACCTTCAGACTTAGTCGCTCAAGCTTTTATAGCCTCTAGCAGCGAAGCGTTCTAGCATCTAGGCTCGTTCGCTGTTCTCTCGCTTGTCATCGCCCTATAGCCTAGAGACTAGGGCGGACTTCGTCCTGCTAGACGCTGCGCGGCTATAAGAGCGGATAACAGTTGGATCCGTGGTGTAGCAAAAAACCTTCAGACTTAGTCGCTCAAGCTTTTATAGCCT
>NZ_JACJDU010000131.1:0-755 GCF_014163715.1 Shewanella sp. SR44-4
ACATCAAACAGCGCGTTTTCTCGAACTGTTAATTACATAATAAAGAGTCACATCTCACGTGTTCGGGCTTGTTCAACACTTGGGATAAGGACGCGGCTTCGCGCGGCCTATCCTTATTAGTTATACGTACTTTTCCACTGAACCATCAGTATCGACTAGTAACACACCAACACCAGAATTATTAATTGGGAAACGCATTTTATCAATTAAGGATTTATGATTACTATTATTTGGCAGTGCGATTAGCGATTCTGAATTTGGGAACTCATTTACCACTTTGAACGCAGCGACTAAAGCAACACCTATATGAACTTTAACTTGGGATAAGCTAAATTCTTTACCAAATTTGGAGGATTCGCGTTTAGAAGATGTTGATCCTTTGGCCTCCACGTAACATTTTATTCCACGCGAATTAGTCGCGATAATATCTATTCCCGTTTGTGTGGTTGTTAATTTTTGATCTATTACATAATCCATCTGTAGTAAATACGAACAAACAGCTTCTACCACATCATTTTCAGTTAACACAAAACTTCCTTGTACGTATTACGCCGCATTAAGCGGACTAAAATAGTGGGTTAAAATGTGTAGCGAAGCGAAACGTAACCCACTGTTTTTTTCTGTTTAAAAGCCTTGTTGAACGAAGCCGCTCTGCGGCAGAAAAGATAAAAGCCCATCTTTCTCACCATCATAAATACTTACTAGACCCTGCCTACCTTGGCATTACCTAGGAGTATCACCATGGAAACTCATGA
>NZ_JACJDU010000132.1:0-739 GCF_014163715.1 Shewanella sp. SR44-4
ACCCATATGAATTGAGGACATCGAGAAAATTCCGTGAGTTTGGCATGTATGCTGCGCTAGCGTTCATTAGGCCAAGGGCGGCCCGTCGGAACCATGAGGTACTGTTGTATTAGACGACAATGGTAGGAGCTGACTACAGATACGCTTTAAAGCGGGATAGTTCCCCATCGAAAATATGCGCTTTTCAGCATTTTTAGTCTGGGGTGCAGAGGATTTTAAAAGGGATACAAACGCTTTGCCCCTTTGATCTGGTGTAGCCTCAACGCCACGACTCACGTCAGCCGTTGAGGCCGCAGAGCACTCGGCCACTAATCTATTCACTGAGGATTTCATCGTCAATCTAGGTTTAAGATACCAGCTCAATAGCTTGTTTTGCGGTGGTATATAGTGTTTTTATCATCAAGCCTAAAACCCAGCGAATAAACTTCACACTCATTTCTTTAACCGTTTGTATTCTATTTCCAGCAAAAACTAGCATGTGACCTAATAAACCTCTTAACTCCTCAGCTATTTCATCAGTTGACTTAACAACGATACCATGCAAGCAGCGAGCTAATATGTCATAAAACTGCAAACCATGACTTAAAGAGGCTTGGGCGACAATTAATGCATACTGACCTGTTTTTTTCAAAAGAGTGATTAAAGCATCGGTAATGATTTGCTGCCAGCGTTGAGAGAATGATGCATTATGACGTTGATCATATTTTAGTACCGTATGCTTATGGTTAAGCGTTTTAAG
>NZ_JACJDU010000133.1:0-717 GCF_014163715.1 Shewanella sp. SR44-4
GACTGGGGTGAAGTCGTAACAAGGTAGCCCTAGGGGAACCTGGGGCTGGATCACCTCCTTACCTATACGACTAACTCAATACCTAAAGTGCAGAGATGCATGTGAGTGTTCACACAGATTACTTGATAGAAGAAAGAGAAAGATATCGAAAGGTATTTTTGAGGATTTTGATTCTTAATCAAGGCACTTGATGAGTCTCGCAAGGAGTGTGCTTTTAGCACATGACTGAGAAACGAAGAAAGTAACGCCGAGTAAGGGTTAAAAGACCAAAAAGAATGGGTCTGTAGCTCAGCTGGTTAGAGCGCACCCCTGATAAGGGTGAGGTCGGTGGTTCAAGTCCACTCTGACCCACCAAATCTTCATTTTATCTGCGTTAATTAAATACTCGTTTAGTGAACTAAACGTCGCATTGAATTAACTTGTTAAAATTCGATTTGGCTTCGCCAATCTTATGATTGGTTACTTGATATTTATCTCAACTGCATGTAAATGGGGCTATAGCTCAGCTGGGAGAGCGCCTGCCTTGCACGCAGGAGGTCTGCGGTTCGATCCCGCATAGCTCCACCATTTACACTTATCATGACGATAAGCTTATGCATAGGTTAGAGATGCCAAAGATAAACGAAATTTTATCTTTGGCTTTTTTAAGCCCGCTCTTTAACAATTTGGAAAGCTGATAGTACTAACTAAAGGCGCATGAATGACGATTCGTTGTTA
>NZ_JACJDU010000134.1:0-702 GCF_014163715.1 Shewanella sp. SR44-4
AGGATAAATCACTAAGCAGTGTCATCAATTAACTCCGGGGGAGAAGGCTAACTCATCATACTGCACTTACTTCAAACTACATTTTAATCATTACATACTTGTTCGTACAATAAATAAGACCGGGTCATATCAGGAAAGTTCACAAAGAAAATGAAATTTTTTAATTTATTTTTGTGATAGTCACTTTTTTGAACCCTTTGGTCGATATTTTTGGGGAAAGGATACGTTTTTTTAATTAAAAATAGCGTTAGAGTTAACCTAAATTCGATAATATAGATTATTAAAGCTATCGTTATTAGGTGCTTAAGTTTTTTGATTCTGAGGTGAACTCAAGTAAGTGATGGGTTACGCATATGACCGCGGCAAATATTGATGATGAGGCGTTTGGGTTTTATTTATGTAAAGCAAAAATAAACCTAAAAAAAAGGGCAACCAATTTGGTTGCCTAAGTCGTTCTTTGTGGGGGGCGATTAACGGTGCGCTAGCGAGTTAATACTCCCCAAATAGGGATGATGATGAACAATAAACATTAAACGGTGTAGCAATAACTCAATCTTAACTGAAGTTTGAGGTAAGCAGGATAAATCACTAAGCAGTGTCATCAATTAACTCCGGGGGAGAAGGCTAACTCATCATACTGCACTTACTTCAAACTACATTTTAATCATTACATACTTGTTCGTACAATAAATAAGACCGGGT
>NZ_JACJDU010000135.1:0-695 GCF_014163715.1 Shewanella sp. SR44-4
TCAAAGCCGTTGTCGAGCATGTCTTGAGTGACAGGGCCGTTAAATAGGGTGTTGCCGTTGCCGTCAGTGACAATCAAGGTGTCGCCAACTTCAGTGCCAGTCGCGAGAGTCACGGTCGCGGTCACAGTACCGTCGCTGCCGATCTCATCGCTGTTGAAGATACCATCGCTGCCCATGCCGCTGAACTCAACGGTGGGTGCAGGTGCCATGGTGGCATCAACAGGTTGTGTATCAGTGGCGGTTGCTGATGGGTTACCGGCGATATCAATCACTTGCGCGGTGACATCAACATCGGTCGCGCCTGCAGTCACAGGGACTTCAACGTCAAAGCCGTTGTCGAGCATGTCTTGAGTGACAGGGCCATTAAATAGGGTGTTGCCATTGCCGTCAGTGACAATCAAGGTGTCGCCAACTTCAGTGCCAGTCGCTAGCGTCACGGTCGCGGTCACAGTGCCATCAGTACCGATCTCATCGCTGTTGAACACGCCGTCAGTGCCCATGCCGCTGAACTCAACGGTGGGTGCAGGTGCCATGGTGGCATCAACAGGTTGTGTATCAGTGGCGGTTGCTGATGGGTTACCGGCGATATCAATCACTTGCGCGGTCACATCAACATCGGTCGCGCCTGCAGTCACAGGGACTTCAACGTCAAAGCCGTTGTCGAGCATGTCTTGAGTGACAGGGCCGTTAAATAG
>NZ_JACJDU010000136.1:0-664 GCF_014163715.1 Shewanella sp. SR44-4
ACACCGCGCACAGTAATAACACGACGAGGCTGTTTAGGGTCGGTTTCAATCTCGGCGCGTAACCTAGATATATGCACGTCGATAGAACGGTCGAAGGCTTCCAAATCTGACCCTTGAAGTCCATTCATGAGTTGGTCGCGGGTTAATACTCGCCCTACGCCGTCTGCAAGTATCGAAAGAAGTTGGAACTGATAGGAGGTAAGGTCGCAGCGTTTGCCGTCTATCCGTGCCTCCATAGCATCCTTGTCGACTTCTAGTGCGCCAAAGCGAACGACATTGACGGTTTGCGAATGTGTACCTCGGCGCAATATGGCACGTAGCCGAGCGAGCAATTCTCGCGGTTCAAATGGTTTGGGCAAATAATCGTCAGCCCCCATTTCTAACCCCAACACACGATCAAGCGGGTCGCCCTTTGCAGTGAGCATTAAAATGGGAATGGCTTCGGTTGCCCTGAGTGTTCGGCATACTTCCAAACCATCAATATCAGGCAACATTAAATCAAGAATTGCCGCTCGAAAATTTCCTTGTTGCTGCAAAGCTAATCCAGAAGAACCATCTATTGCAGACGTGACAGAGTACCCCTCTTTCTCAAGATACTCTTTGATCATTGCTGCGAGACGTTCATCGTCGTCGATTAGCAAAATGTTGTCAGTCGTTTTGGTCA
>NZ_JACJDU010000137.1:0-658 GCF_014163715.1 Shewanella sp. SR44-4
TTGAGAACTCAAGTGTTAATGCTTTCGCATTAACGTTTTTCGCACTAACGTAATCACATCAATAACAACGAATCGTCATTCATGCGCCTTTAGTTAGTACTATCAGCTTTCCAAATTGTTAAAGAGCGGGCTTAAAAAAGCCAAAGATAAAATTTCGTTTATCTTTGGCATCTCTAACCTATGCATATGCTTATCGTCATAATAAGAGTAAATGGTGGAGCTATGCGGGATCGAACCGCAGACCTCCTGCGTGCAAGGCAGGCGCTCTCCCAGCTGAGCTATAGCCCCATTTACATGCAGTTGAGATTTTACGTTTACCTTCTATGAAGGTCTTACCAAAAAAATTGGCTTGCCAATCGTTTCTAATCAAGGCGGTTGATAGCGACGTTTAGTACACTAAACGAGTTATCATCCAACGCAGAGTAGGAAAGATTGGTGGGTCAGAGTGGACTTGAACCACCGACCTCACCCTTATCAGGGGTGCGCTCTAACCAGCTGAGCTACAGACCCAACGTAATTTCTCTTTCTTCTATCAAGTAATCTGTGTGAACACTCACATGCATCGCTGCACTTTAGGTATTGAGTTAGTCGTATAGGTAAGGAGGTGATCCAGCCCCAGGTTCCCCTAGGGCTACCTTGTTACGACTTCACCCCAGTC
>NZ_JACJDU010000138.1:0-657 GCF_014163715.1 Shewanella sp. SR44-4
TTCGCCAACGCAGCGGGTCCGAGGTGGGATGATTCAATTGATATAGATGATCCCAACTTAACAATTAATGTTGCCGCGGAACAATGCCAAAAAAGCTTAATTAATGCTCCTGAAAAGCTGGAACTGTGGTGTGAAAAAGCCATCAATATGGGTTATTGGAGAGGTTTAGTACCTCTTAGCTTGCACACCGGTAATGGTGATCGGTTAGTTAAGGAAGCAACAAAAAGAGTTAATGCGAAAGATCCTATAGCTTATTCTACACTCGCTTGGGTCTATGAGGGCGGTATGTTTGTAGACCAAGATATTAATTATGCTATTTCACTCCATAAAAAGTTGTTAGCATTGGATGTTGATCTACCTAAATCGTCAGTTACTGCTACCCATGAAGAGTTAGCAAAGTTGTATAAAATACAACAGAACTGGCTAGCGGTTAGTGAGCACGCTCAATACGTTTTTAATAATACTACGTTTGAATTTAATAAAGAATATGCGGCTCGATTGATGAAGCTCGCACAAGATAAATTAGTCGAGGAAGGCCATTCTAAACGTTAACAAAAATAAACTTATTGATAGGTGTATATGAAGTTACCATTTTCTATTGTTTTGTTACTTATGTTTTTGTCGTGGCTATAGTGGCACACTAACCAGCATCAAGAA
>NZ_JACJDU010000139.1:0-624 GCF_014163715.1 Shewanella sp. SR44-4
TTGTTTAAGGATTGCTAGGATTTGGCTGTCGCTAAATTTTGATGTTTTCATGCAGAATCTCCCTGCGTATATATTACGAGAAAATTCTACTTTTGAAATCTACTATTTTTAGGGGGGATTACCAAATCACTACTGAGTTTGGTTCATTATTCAAAGGTGCAGTATGGTCTTTACCTGCATTAACGGAATATTGCGAACATCTAGAGCGAAAGCGACGACAAGGTGTATCAAACTGCCAACGCTGGTTGTGTGCTTAAGGCTTAATCTCTAAAACTAGAACTAACACTAAAAAATAACCTGATTGCCAGCTTAATATCAATCAAACCGTTAATGCTGCGTTGGATTAGCTTCATTGCTCACCATTTTCCATTTAGCGCTCAGTTTGTTGATAATTCCTATTCAATTTATACATTTGAATAGTGCAGAAGGTTATCGCAATCAAACTTAAAAGCAGTTATGTTAATTATCATAAAAATGGGTGGCATGGTTAAAGCGTAGGTATAACACATATGAGCCTTCCACCAGTCAATAGGCGAGCCTAACTTATTTGACTGCTTTTGCAGTCAAATTAAAATCAATCAACAAATTCATCTACTTCGTCTGTCATTTAGCTGTCAAATCATC
>NZ_JACJDU010000013.1:0-78128 GCF_014163715.1 Shewanella sp. SR44-4
GTTTAGACGCTTGTTTAGGTTGTTGCATAAAAATGAGGTCTCCGCTGGCTGGAACTTAATTTCCAGTGCATATTACTGTGCATATAAATAAGGTCTGCACACTGTGCACAGACTCAAAAAAACGGCCGAAAGTATACCTAAATCACAGTCAAAAAAATACTAAAACCAGCAGATGTACTTTTTTACAATGTTGGTAGCGGTTAATTTTGGGTTTTCAGCCAAGAAACGTTACTCTATTAGCAAGACATCATTTTATAGACACCTAATGAATTCTGCCATTTTGTACACCTTTCGTCGTTGCCCTTATGCTATGCGAGCACGTATTAGTCTTCATTTGAGCCAACTGAATCCGTTAGTGCGTGAAATAGAGCTTAAGAATAAACCCGCAGAGCTGATCGCCATTTCGGCCAAAGGCACAGTGCCGGTTTTAGAGTTTACTAACGGCCAAGTGATCAGTGAAAGTCTAGATATTATGCGCTTTGTATTAACTGAACACCCAGCGCCAGAAAACCATTACTTAACCACAGAAGAGTATCAAGTCCTGCAATACTGGTTAGATAAATCAATGACTGAATCGCTCATTAATGCCAATGATAATCAATTTAAACCATGGTTAGATAAATATAAGTATGCCGACAGGTTCCCTGAATACAGTCAACTTTGGTATCGACAACAGGCAGAGCAGTTTATTCAGTTGTTGGAAAGGCAGTTGCTGCAACACAACTATTTGTGTACCGACAGCCCAACACTAGCTGATTTTGCTATTTTTCCGTTTATTCGACAGTTTGCTAATGTTGAACCTTCGTGGTTTAACACCATGCCATACCCTAAAGTTAACGCTTGGTTAACCACATTAATCAATAGCCCGCTATTTAACGTGACCATGTACAAATATCCATTGTGGTTACCACAAAAAACTATGATTGACCTCAAACATTCAGTACGTAATGATGAACAAGTAATACCTTTGTGCAAAAATTAAAAAATTATGAATATTTAATGGTTTACGGGCTATTAATCGGATAATTTTTAACGTAAATTAAAGGTGTTAGCAGTGAATAGCCGTTTAAGAACATGGATTTCTATTATTTTTACTGCAGATTTTAATTTTAAGCTTACACTTAGATAAGTCATTGCTGGAACGCAAAGGAACATGACATGAATAATATGGATATTACGTTAGTATTAATGCTCATTGCATTACTGATTTTACATATTCACTTTTGCTATCGAGCCTATACCTCGAAAGCACATATCAAACATGGTCAACGTGTAGTGTGGTCTATGCTGAGTTTGTTAATGGGACCATTAGGTTATTATGTCTATCAAAACATGATCCCACTCGAGTTCTACGAATAGATTTGTTTTAGAGCTTTGCTTTGAAGTTCAGTGAATAAAGTCTGATTGTTTCTTAATATATTATTGAACAAGAGCTTTTTAACCCCCTTCTCGTCGTCCCGCTAATGCTTTTAAGCCGAGATCTTGGTGTTTGTTTTGCTTTGTACTTATGGCCTGCGGCCACCAACGTCGTGGCCCATTGGTCATAACCCCAACCTTGCAATGCTTACAAATATCGCGCAAATTGCTGGCCACTTTTAAGCGGTTTAGTGGGAGCGAGCACTGCTGGGGTGCCAACATATAAAAAGCCAACAATTTGATCGTCTGCGGCTAATCCTAATGCGTTATTCACATTAGCATCAAAAGCAAAATCGCCTGTACGCCATACCGCACCTAGCCCAATCGCAAATGCCGCCTGCTGCATTGCCATCGTGGCGCAACCCGCTGCTATATGCTGTTCTAAAACGGGTACTTTATCATGCGTTTGTGTTTTGGCGACGACCGTAATAACCATCGGAGCACGGTAAGGCATGTTGCTCACTTTTGTGAGAAAAGTATCATCTGCACCATTTTTTTTAGCCGCATCAACAAAAATATCTGCCAACTTAGCTAAGCCATCATCTACCGCAATAATAAATTCCCAAGGCGTTAATGCACCGTGGTCTGGTACTCTTGCCGCTGCATCAAGCAAAAAAGTGAGTTGTTCGGCATTGGGTGCTGGGGCAACTAGGCGAGGCGTCGATTGGCGAGTCAATAACAGTTGTTTAGCGTCCAAGATACAATCCTTTTGAGTAAATTATGCTGCCGATATTAGCAAAAATCCCACGTATTAGGTGGGATTTTTTAGGGTTGTTCTATGTAACCTAAACTCGAAATAACAAACGCCTCTCAAACAGCCCTTTTTTATACTGAGATCAGGTGATGTAAACAAGGTTACTTTAACAACCGGCGTCCTATAAAGTAATCAACGCTGGTGTAACGGCCGCCACCAATCACAAATAATGCCAATAACATAATTAGATACGTCATCGCGAATTCAATACCATTATTTAAAATAACAAAATTACCTGAACTGGTTAGCCATTCATAATTACCGTGCTCTTGTAAAATAGCTTTCGCCGCAGAAAGCTTTTCCGCTGAAGCTAACACTTGCTCATTCGCCAACCACGAACTTGGGTCGGCAATAGCCAACCAACCATTGGGTAAATGCACCGCAAAAACAGCAACTAGCATTGTGACCATCATTGGCAATGCCACGATTCGAGTGGCTAAACCGATCAACAGTAAAAAACCACCGAACAATTCAGTGCCTGCAGCTAACGCAGTCATGACTTCTGGCATAGGTAAACCGAGTCCCCAGTCGGGATTGCCGAACCATGCTGCGGTGTCTTCAAAATGTGACAATTTGTTGTATCCTGCCTGCATTAGCACTGGCGCAAGATAAAGCCTTAGCAGTAAGGCGGCTAAGCCTTCTGTATGTTTAATCACATTTAAAAATTGTTGATAAAATCCACTTAGTGTCTGCATAAATAATCCTAGCTGAAATCGTTGTTGTAGTAATAGACCCGCTGAAGATTAAAAATATTTCAGCTTTGGAGACTAACGGATAAAAATAGATATTATTTGTCTAAGTGTAATTCAGTTAAATCTTCTACTAATTCAGCTAATTTTTTATCAAAGTGCTTACGTTGTTTTTGACTAAATGTTTGATTAAGCGTAATCAACATTGAGCCAAACTTACGGGTATTTTCGGTAACATTATCGCGATAAACCTCTGATTTCAGTTCATCTGGCGAGATCATTAATAATTTCATTTGTTGGGTAAAATAATCAGTTTGCTGACGGCGTTTCAGTGCTTGTTCAAATTGACTTAGCCATTCATGGCGATACTCAAGCCACATATCTAACGTGGCTAAACGCTGCGTATTAGCTTGATGAATAATGTTTTTTTGTTCATCTGTAGCATCGCCAGTCCATTCAGATAATTGCTCGGCGATTCTTTTATCTGAGTCTTTTATCAATTCAGCTTGATCTTTGCCGGCGTATTCTTCGATTAATTCTTGTTGTTCTTTTTTTAGCTGCGCGAGTATCTGATCAACTTGTCCATCAGATAAGCTCGCCATAATAGGTAACAGATCAGGCATAACAAAATCGAAAATTCGGGACCAATGTGCCTTCGCCATTGACACTTGGTTAAGCCATAGCTCTGGGGTCATTGTTTGTTGATTAGTCAATGTCGATAATAAAGACAGTTGATCACGATAACGCGGTAATTCTTGTTGGCGATGCCAGACTAAAAACGATTCAATAATAATATCAAATTTATCTTGTTGTTCTGAGGTTAACTCTACGTACTCTTCAACTTCCCACTCTATCGCCCAATCCAGAAAGAAATAGCTTACTTTGGTTGAGCAGCCGACAAAAAATAAGCTACTTAACAGTAGGATAATCAATTTTTTAGACACAGATAATTCCTTTATCAAAATTTATATCAAATCCAGTAATGATGTGATCAATCAGAGTCACTCAGATTTTTCAGTTTGAGACGCATTGTTGAAAGAATGGTTGTTCCCTTATGAAACAATGCAACAAAAAATAGAAAGTCTGAATGACTCCCGCAGGACGGGTTTCAGAACCTTCTATGCTGCTTAATATGATTTTGACGTAGAAAAACTATGTCTATAATCTTATTACTTGTCTAGTAGGCGCTGAATGACCAGATATTTATTAGAACTGGTATTACTTCACTTATACTTTATCAGAAGCTTGTACTTTATCAGAGCATATTAGCAAGTGATTAATGTAAAATACTTTGTAAAGTATTGTAAGTATTGTGTAGATTTTTGCGGTTCTTTGGCTGCCATTAATAACGCCCACATTGCCGAGAATAACCAAAAACAATTTATTGCGGCGGGTAATGCCGCTTTGGCCGCAGACACATCGGTGAGGCTAGCAACCTGACAATATTGCATAATCACGTTATCGATTAATTGGTTAGCTTGCATCGTTGATAGTTGATGACTAGCCACGACGCTGGCTAAATCGAACAACGGATGGCTCGCCACAGCATATTCATAGTCTATACAAAGCAGTTGCTGAGGGGCACTGCCGCTAAGCAGTAAATTGTGTGGAGTTAAATCTCGATGACAAAAAGTCGGCAGCAACACACAGGCTTCTAACTGCGATAACCAATGTCGAACAAGCCCATTTAAGCGTAACAATTGCTGCCTCGCATCATGCCATTGTGGATCTTTTTGCGACCCCGTTAATGAATCTAATTGGTATGCATATTGTTGCCATTGCTCACTAACGGTAATGCTTTTCTCCGGCACCGGCAACACACTGAGTTTACAAAATAATGCACTAAGTAAAGGAACGGCATCCACAGCCGAAATGGATTGATTTGTCGATTGCCCAATCGATAAGTGACTGCGCATTGAGGCAAATATCGACCAGTCTGTCTCTGGTTGATCAATAAACTCACTCAGATACACTTGCTTATCATCACTGACCCAAATCAATGCAGGTGCAATGTTAGCCACAATTGCAGCTTGCCAACATTCAACTTCAAGCGCTCTATCGCACCAATTACTGTGAGGCTGATTTACTCGTAAGACCTTATCGCCATCTTCACAAGATAACTTAATATTAACATTACTGATCCCTGTGTTAAGAAAAGACACCGCAGTACATTGCGTAGCAAGCTGCTGAAATAATGTGGTTGGCATGGCTTTGTTGATTATATTAAGCACATCGATAGGTAGAGATAACAACGGCTGGGACATCAAATATTTACTCTAATAAAATGATATTATGGTTGGTTATGCACCAACCACCTCTTGACTCGTATTGTGTTGCGTTATTATATGATGACGATATTTCTTACGCCACATCATGTATCCGCCAACTGCCATTGCGACGTATAAAACAAACAAACCCGATGTCAGCATTAAGCCTTTTTGGAAGTAAAGGTAAATAGACACAAAATCAATGACGACCCAATAGAGCCAATTTTCCAGCACTTTTTTCGCTACTAGATAGGTTGTAACGATAGCAAAACAAGTGGTTGCCGCATCGATATAGGGAAATGCGGCCGACGTGTAATGAGCCATTAAATATCCCACCAGCATAGACACTAATGATGTCGCGCCGATAAGCCGAGCGTGAGTACTCCAAGACCAACTGGTAATATTAAGGTGATTGGTTTCTATGTTGTGCTGAGTACCATTATGCAGCTCAGAATTGTGCAAATTGCTTTGCTGAGAAGGTGGCACGTGCAACCACAGCCAATAACCATATACCGCCATCCCCATATAATAAATATTAAGGACTGACTCCATCAATAACGATACATTCCAAAATAGTACAGTGTAAATGGCGGTACTAATAAATGCTGCCGACCAACACCAGATATTAGTCCGCATAGCAAGAATTAAGTAAGCAAGCGCTAGCATAACGGCAACAGCCTCCCAAAACGTCATTAATGACGCTTCACTAAAGGCTTGTTGTAGCGTTATAAATAGATCATTCATTGTGGTTATTCGCTATGAGCTAGGTTGAGCTCACCACCGATAAATTTACACACAAAAACAGCTTTACCCCACTTTTGATGTGCGGCTTGCATTTCAACGGCTAGCATCGACATTACATCAGCATACTCGCCACAGACTTGGGTTGCCATCGCGTTAGTCACTCGTTGAATATTGTCATAACTATCCACTCTGCCGATAAACCATTGGATAGGATCGAGATAGTTTTCATTGAACGGATACATACTGATTTCTGCAGTTAACTTCATTTCTATTCCTTAATAAAAATCGCTGCAACAAAGGCTACAGCGATTTTATGTCATTACATAAATTGAACTTCTAATGTCACACCCATTTGGCGCGGATCACCGTAACGAATATATTGTTTATCGACCCAATCTTGATCTGGTTCGTTGCCAAAGTAAAAGCCTCGCACACCATATTGTTCATCAAACAAATTGCGGCCCCATAAATATGCCGACCATGTTGGCGTTTCATAGCCTAAACGGGCGTTATAAATGGTATAGGCTTCTGACTGAGATTCATTGCTGTCAGAATAATAAAACTGGCTTTTACCACTGGCATTCACGTTTGCAAACCAACCAGAATCAGCAACATAAGTCATACCAGCACTGTAAGTAAATTTAGGTGAATGCGCTAAGTCGCGCCCAGATAAATCGACGGTAGAACCGTATTTGTCACTGTATTGATATTGGCCATATTCAGTTTCTAACCAACCGAAACTACCATAGAATTCAATATTTTCTGTTAAATACCATTTTGCATCGAGTTCCGCGCCATAGTTACTTGAACTGCCAGCATTTTCGGTAAATAGAATAAAACGCTGCGGGCTATCTGGGTCTTGTAAAGAGGCGGCAACTTGTTGGTCTTGGCGGTCCATATAAAATAGCGCCAAGGTAGAATCCACTTCTCCATCAAACCAGCTCGATTTTAAGCCAACTTCATAGTTATATAAAATCTCAGTGTCGAACTGTTTCTTGTCAGACAATTCAGCAGGCAGTGTCATATTAAAACCACCCGCCTTATAACCGCGGGCGACACGAGCATAAGCATTGTGATTAGCATTAATGGCTTTTGACAACGCAATATGGCCGCCCCACATATCTTCTGATGGGGCAAAATCATCTTTATTGCTGTCACTATAATCACTATCGCGGCGCTCGAAACGCAACCCAGTCGACAATAAGTAATCATCACCTAAATGGCTGTCTAATTGACCAAATATGGCATAGTTTGTCGCCTCATAGTTTGACTGCAACACTTCATCTGGCCAGGTGTTGTATTCCGAGTATAAGTCGTTATCTTCTTTTAAATTCATCGCGTATACACCCAATAACCAGTCGGTACTACCGGCGAAGATGCGTCCTGCATCTTTGGATGATAAACGGAACTCTTGGGTAAAGGTTTTACGATCGCCCTTTTTGTCCCAGGTGTAATCATAAACACAAGGTTCAGTACCTGAGGCCGCTCCTGCGTCGTCATACACAGTACATGCTTTACTCGCCCAATAATCCGAATTGGCCCAATCACCATCATATCCATTATGATGATCAGTTTGCGCAAATGATGTTAATGATGTGAAGTCAAATGCTTGCATACCCGTGTATATGAACTTAACCCCTGCTCCAGTCGTTTTTTGTGTATCAACACCGGGTTGGTCAGTTAAGGTATTACTGCGATTATTATCTAATGTCCACACATCGTAACCATTATCAAAATTGGCATGCAATAAGGTTAAATCAACTTGAAGATCGTCAGTAGCGTACCAACGGAACTTAGCCCTAGCCGTTAATTCATCACGTTCATTGGTATCATCACGGTTAAGATAAAGGTTGTCACGGTAACCATTTTGATTGTGCTGTTCTAGTGATACACGGTAGAGCAATTTACCTGAGTCATTGAGTGGACCAGAGCTAAAACCAGAAAGAGTACGAAGATTGTCATCACCTAAACTGACTTTTGCGCCATGTTCAAATGATTCGGTAGGGTCATTACTTTTTAAGTAAATTAATCCAGCTAGTGCATTAGCACCATATTGAGTACCTTGTGGACCGCGCAAGACTTCAACTTGCTGCATGTCGTACATACTCGACACCATGCCAAGGCCTGATAGGTCGATGTCGTCGACCACAAAGCCAACCGATGAGTTAGGTGCACCTTGATATTGTTCTTGTTCGCCGACACCACGAATTTGGAAAAATTTAGGACGAGAACTGCCACCAGACCAGTTAAAGTTGGCAATAGAATTGAGCACATCTTCAAAATGTTGCGCCCCTTCGTCTTCTAATTGCTGGGCATCAATAACCGTCACGCTTGACGGCATTTTATCAAGGCTGATATTACTAAAATCAGCATTAACAACAATCACTTCCATTTTTTCATATTCGGGAGTGACATTTTCAACATCGGCCGTTTTAGCCATAACCACAGGCGAGCTTAATGCCACCATTACCGCTAAGGCAATAGGTGTTTGGTGTAACCTAGTAGAGTTTTTCGTGAACATAGGACCTCAAATAGTGATTTTGAGATCCGGCAAGAGTAGCGAATAAGAGGTGCACATAAATAGTGTGGCCCATTCCTACGCCGGTATAAGCCGGATCAGGTTCTAAGGGTTCGTCATACAGACATCTCAGTTCAGGTTTTACTGAACACCCCTTGGCGATCACGATTATAAACTAACTTCACCATGAATACACGAGCAGCGATACAATTTGATAACGCAAAAATATAATTGATTAACTTTATATTAAATCTCAGTAATCATGTCTCTTCAAGTTCTCTGTAGCGTGGCTTAATTTGAGAAAGCTTCGCGCACATAAATCTCAAATCGAATAGCTTGTGTATTGGGCGCTACCGCACCCACTTGCAACTGCTGTTTACCATGTAATTTAACCGACTTCCAACTGCTTGCTTCATCCTCAACTGTAAATCCGCTAGCATCGTACCAAGTGAATTTATATTGCAGACGTAAGTCAGTGCTCGATTTGCTTTGAATTAGCGCCGATGCTTTGATTAAGTCAGCAACCATGACAGATGAAATATCCACAACATTGACATCACTGGCAAAAGAGCTGCTATCGACTCTAACCTGCCCGCTTGAGTCTACCGAAATACCTGCCGTGTTATGCGCACAGGCGCTAAGCAACAATGCTAATGCGAACACAAATATTGACGTTATTTTCATGCTATCTCCTTATTTGCTGTTAATGTAAAGCGTTGACTTAATCTATCAAAAAATGTGCTCTGGCAGTGGCTATCAATTGTTTACGGTTGGTTTGCCAACAGTTCATACTGACGTTAGCCACACGGCGGCCTTGGCGAGTAATTTTACATTCTGCAAAGGTATCTTGATGTAAACCTGCGCGTAAATAGTCAATTGAGAAATCAACAATTTTAGGCACTTTCTTGGCTTGCATAAATACCATTAATTGTACAATTGCCGACATTTCCATAAACCCAGCAATCACTCCGCCATGTATTGCAGGTAAAATCGGATTACCAATGTTGTCATCTTTAGCCGGCAGTCTAAATACCATTTCATCACCAAAACGGGCCACTGACATGCCAATAAATTGTGAGTAAGGTACTTTCTCAAGTAGGTAACTATAATCATTCAGTTCAATGGCACGTTTAACCACATCTTGAACATCTAAACCCTTTTGTGTCTCTATTTGGGTTGGCTCACTCATGATTTCGCCCCCGGTAAATTCCCCATTAACACTTGACGAAACTCTTCGCCGACCATTTCTGGACTAATTCGCATAAAAGAACCCACCGCGTGAGCGATAGGTTCATCAATACTGTCTTGATATGCTATCGCACGGGTAAAAGCAACGCTTGACGATAAACGATAGCATTCAGCAAAGGCATAAACCGACTTATGAGGCTCTGCGGGTTTCATGTAGTCGACACGTAAATCCAATGTTGGAGACAACTCTAACGATTGGTACTTCTTCAAAATGGCGCATACCACGGCTGTGCCACAAGCGGTATCTATCAAGGTTGTGATCACCCCACCATGAATGACTCCGGTGTCGGGGTAACCAATAATATCTTGACTGTAAGGTAACTCAATTAACACATGATGCTCACTGGCTTCTTGCACTGAAAGCCCTAAACGACGGCACTGAGCTAACTGGTTGACAAAACGGGTGGCGACTTCAGTTAACGGGAAAAAATCACTGTTAATTTTCATTATCCACGACTCAGCATTGGGCCTAATGGTTTACCCCCTAAAAGATGCATATGAATATGGTACACCTCTTGACCACCATGCTTATTGCAATTCATGATTAAGCGATAACCATCTTCAGCTATACCGGCTTCATCGGCAAGTTTGGCCGCTACTGTTATCATCCGCCCTAATGCTAATTCATCAGACGCTTTAACATCATTTGCTGTCGCGATTAAATGATTGGGAATAATCAGAATATGCGTAGGAGCTTGCGGAGCAATATCCCGAAATGCGGTGACTAATTCATCTTGGTATAAAATATCCGCTGGAATTTCACGGCGGATAATTTTGCTAAATATGGTTTCTTCGGCCATTTGGATGCCCTCATTAGATAACTGCATTGATGCTATTGATAATACTATCAACTCTTTGAACTATCACTCCAGTAAAAACGCTTTTTATGGGTAATATTTTGCCTAAAATGGGATTCGTTTGCTTAAGTGAGTCAATTTTGGCAGCATTGGTTATTATAGCTCAATCGTTTTGATTGCGACTTGCCACTCATTCGGAATTCTTTATGCATTATCATATTCATGCGGTCGACCCAAAAGCTCATTTATTTGAAGTGACTTTTACGCTAAAAAACGCCAATCCATCTCAGATTTTTTCATTACCAGCATGGTTACCTGGCAGCTACATGATCCGAGATTTTGCCAAAAATATCATTGAAATTGATGCCAAAGAGAATCTACAATCGCTTGCAGTCACTCAATTAGATAAACAAACATGGCAATTGAATAACCAAGGCAGTGATATCACTCTGTGTTATCAAATTTATGCATGGGATTTGTCTGTTCGCACTGCACACCTTGATACTAATCATGGGTTTTTTAATGGCAGTAGCGTGTTTCTAGCGGCTAATGGTCTTGAGTCTCAACCACATACCGTCACCATTGCCAAACCTGCACTTGCAGAATTAGCTCATTGGACGCTAGCCACCAGCATGACTAGAGCATCAGGTGAACAATTTAGCTTTGGTGATTTTAGCGCTGAAAACTACGATGACTTAATTGACCATCCCGTTGAAATGGGTGAACTGGCCATCGAAACCTTTTTCGCTGCTGGTGTGCCACACGATATCGTACTCAGTGGCAAACACAGGGCAAATATGGCTCGATTAGCCAAAGATTTACAAGCGATTTGCGAATATCAAATTAATTTATTTGGCACTCCAGCACCCTTTAAGCGTTATGTATTCATGACCACCGTTTTGGACAATGGTTTTGGCGGTTTAGAACATAAAGCATCAACAGCGTTAATGTGCTCTCGCAACGACTTACCTTTGTCACTCGATGCGCCAGTAGATAAAGGTTATCGCACTTATTTATCACTGTGCAGCCATGAATATTTCCACTCATGGAACGTTAAACGGATTAAACCTGCTGAGTTTACGCCATTTGATTTATCACAAGAGTCTTATACTTCTCAATTGTGGGCGTACGAAGGTATCACGTCATATTACGATGATTTAATTACCTTTAAATCTCAGTGTATTGATGAGAAAGGTTACCTTACTTTACTCAGTCAAATTATGACTCGAGTATACCGAGGCGAGGGTCGCTTCAAACAAACCTTAAAGCAATCAAGTTTTAATGCTTGGACTAAGTTTTATAAGCAAGATGAAAATGCCGCTAATGCAATTGTCAGTTATTACACTAAAGGCGCACTATTTGCCTTGTATGTAGACTTAACTATCCGTATTGAAACCCAAGGTAAATACAGCCTTGATGATGTTATGCGTACACTTTGGCAACAATATGGTTTAACGGGTGTAGGTACAGAATCGTCAAGCCATCAACAGATTGTTGAAGCGCTATTAAATCGTCCTTGTGACGATATCTTTACTTATCTCGACAACACAGACGATTTGCCACTAAAAGAATTACTGGCTCAAGTGGGCGTGAATATGAGTTTACGGGCCAGTGAAGGTGCAACTGATTTGGGTGGTGCTGGAGCTACAGGTTATAACATTGGTTTTGGCGCAAAAACAAAAGCGGAATCATTAGGGTTAAAAATTCTAACGGTTAGCCAACACAGTCCAGCACATCAAGCGGGATTAAGTGCGGGTGATTTATTGATTGCAGCAGACCACTTGCAAGTAACCAGTCAATTAGAACAGCAACTGCAAAGTCGAACCCTTGGCGAACAAATCACTTTGCATTGGTTTAGACGTGATGAATTGATGCAAGGAACATTAACGATCAGTGAAGCTGCTTTAGACACGATTTCGCTTAGCATCATTGATGCGACTAAAACACAATTGTGGCTTGGTTAAGACTAAGAAACGATTATCAAGTTTGAAAATTGATTTACTGAGTACCATCAATATTAATCGAAAATTTGAATTAAAAAAGGATATCAATTTGATATCCTTTTTTATAAATCTTCTCTATTACTATACAAATGTACCAATATGACTAGCTCTGCTTAATCCGTTCTAATACTTGATTTTCAGTATGTGCTTCTAACCAGTATTTTTGTAATGTTGGGTTTTTTACTCCTGATACAGGATCAAGTAAATTCCAAGCTCGTTTCCAAATACCGTCGGCAATCATATGTACGACCGCACTTTCAATAGCAGCTGCAATACATAAACTCACTGGTTCGTTTGAGGTATAACCCGCCTCAGACTCTAATAATTCTTGCGCATCAATAAATTTAAATACGCCAGCAGTAATTTCTTTTGAAATAACGGCCTTAGTGGTTGTAACACTGCTTAATAATCGACCTGTACGGATGTCGACCGCACGTAAATTAACCGTGATGCTATCGACACGGTATTGACCCGATACGCCGATTCCCAAATAACGAGCGCCTGCGCCACCGGTTTTAATATTGGTGTCGTAAGCCACTATGCCACCTTCCATTAAAATTTGGGCACTGTTTAATTGTGGCAACTTACTGGCATCACCATTGAGTCCTGCACGAACAATTTTTCGTTCTGTCAGTAAATTTTGTAACCCTTCACGCTCAACAGGCACAAACCAAGCAGAATCATTGAGCGCCTGAGCTAAGAAAGCCGTTCCAGACTGAGGTACTGCAGTTGAAAAGTTACTCGAAGGTATCGGCTTGTATTGACCCGTTTGATCACGAAAATCATACACTGCTGCCACCATACTTCCTTGGGGGGATGGCAAACTGACTAAATCATAATATGTCTCGCCCTTTGGCATTAAACTTGTGGTTGCTTCAATACCGTCGAATTCACTTTTTATCGAAGAACACGCGCTCAAAGATAGAATAAATAAGCTAAGCAGTAGTCTTTTCATGATTAGCCCCCTGTTGATGCGCCGACAATACCACCAACTTCGATGATGGTCGTCTCGCCGGTTAATAAGTCAGTAATGTGAACCAGTAACGATCCATCTTCATTGACCACATTTATCTCAAAGTCATCGGTTTTTAAATAACCTTCACCACCATTTGCCGCATCATTAAACAGTTGACTCATTAAGCGTGACTGTAATGAACTAGCAAGCCTGTCCAGCGCTGTAGGAGCTACATAGGAGGAGCCACCTTGATGTTCATTTTGCGCTGACGCATTTGCCAATAAATAACTACCATTAAGGTAACTGCCCCCAAACGCAGGGTTAACTGGGGTATATACCAGTTGCGTCGCGGCTAAGGGAAAACTAAATGATGTTATTGATAAGATTAGTAATAATTTTTTCATATGCATTCCCTGCTAAAACTCATCAGGAGCAAGATCGGGGTCTGAAAATGCCGCCCATTTTGCCTGTTGTTGATATTGCAACAAGGAAGCATTGACCCGCTTTGCTGCCATGTTCGCTTGTGCATCAATATTTCGCGATGCTGGGGATAAAAACGTCACAAAAACCGGCTTTCGATTATGCAACACTAAAATTTTACTACCACTTCTTGCTGTGGCTTGCTCTACAACAGTGAGCCCCGAATGGTTGCTCATGCCATTGATATCACGATAAGCGCTAACAAATTCTCGATAAAAACGGTGGCCAAATCTTGTCATGGCTCTATTTAAGATTAACCCATCAATTAAATCAGCTTCACGCTTAGGTTTTGCATCACTGACACTCACTACAGGTTCAGTTGAATGCAATAAATTCTCTTGAGCTTTGGAAGCGGAAGATTCTGGAATAACTTCATCTGTGGTGGGGGCAATGTTAGCTTTTGTAAACTCTGGAACATTAACGTCAACATCTTTACGATCATCAGCCATAGCATCACTTAATAAGACTGCCTGACTAGCAATCAAGCAAATGAGTATCACTGATGGATATTTCACACTCTCACCTCATGCATGTGAGTTTGTGCCCAAGCAATGGCTTGACCACGACTAGACACACCAATTTTTCGAAACGCACGATAGAGATGCGTTTTAATGGTAGATTCACTGACAAATAGTTGATTAGCGATATCGAGATTAGTACTACCAGACAACAACGTTTGTAATACCTCACGTTCACGAATGGTCAGTTGTTCACTGTCATCGTCATGCTCATCGTTTAATATTGAACGTTGCAAGCCTTGCGGCATAACACTTCGACCTTTGAGTATTTCATTCAAACCTTGGCTTATTTCCGCTAAATTAGCATCAGAATAAAATACACCTATTGTTGTTGAAGGATGAATTAAAAATTTAGTATCAAGCTGCTTAGGAAAATTTAAAAACACTGTGTGAATCGCGCAATATTCGCGTTCAATGAGGCGTTGTAATTGGTAAGTTTGTTGTAAATCAATAGTCGACAAGTCAAATACAACAACTGAAATAGGCTCACTTGCTAACATTTTTGCCATTCCATTGGGCTGAGCTTTAGTCAATTTGATTAAAAACTCTTGTGGCCAGCGGCAATCAAGTAAATCGATCAATAACTGTGACCGAGAAACAATCATCCAATTTACGACTTTAAACATCATTTACACTCCATGTGAAGATGAACTAGATGCTCTTTAAACAGAATTTGCATCAATGTGAAACAAGATTAGCAAGGCTTTTATCATTTAACAATTAGTCAAAAGGGTGCTTACACACCCTTTATTATACTTATGTACTACAAACCTTGAGTTATCGTCACTGTGTTACCATAACCCGTGCTGGTAGCGATCGCTGAATTATGCATATCCGCTTGAGTAACATGAACAGTATTGTTACCTAGCCCTTCAACGTATACATCTGCGAAGTTCATAGCATCTGTTTGACTAATAACAATTTCGTTAGTATCACCCCACCAAGATTCAGCATAGGCCTCGTTATGATGACCAGTCTGATCTATATCAATGATTGTTGAAACATCAGCCGCATCGGCATAGGCTTTGTTATGATGGCCATTCTGATCAACGGTAACAACGTTATCCGTACCCCATGAACCAGCACCGATCCCTTCACCATAAAAATTACTACCATTTGGTCGGCTATTAACTTCATTATGATGGCCAGTTTGATTCACTGTAACGGTACTGAATCCACCAGAGTCAGTTGATGCACCCGCATAGTTATGATGACCTGATTGGTTAATCGCAATCGTGTTGTCATAACTGAACTCCCCTTGGAACACTATTGCTTCGTTTGAGAAACCCGCTTGCGCAATCGTAGCGGTATCACCCATACCTTCTTGGTCAACAGTAGCATTGTTACCAGAACCTGAATTACCGTTACCATTCCCAAGAGTTAACGCACTTTGAGTCACTGTTGCAGTGTTGCCTTCATTCGACTGATTGACGATTGCAACATGATCAAAGTCCATTTGCATTACCGTTGCGGTTTGATTCAAACCGTATTGGTTAACTTGAGCTTCATGATTACCGCCACTTTGAGTCACATGTGCATCATGAGATTCACCATTTTGATATACATTTGCCATGTTAGACAAACCAACTTGTTCAACTAAACCAATGTTGTCATTACCTTCCTGCTCTAATATTGCAACGGTATCGTCACTGGTTGCTCCACCATAATTTTGAGTGTTTTGTAATATATCACCAATATTATTTGAACCAGTTTGAGTTAATGTGGCACTAGCAGCATCTGATGATTCCTGCTGAATATAAGCATTATTGTTAGAGTTTCCAGATTGATTAATGGTTGCATCAGCAAAATCTGACCAATGATTATAAATTTCGGCGGTATCTTCACTTCCGGTTTGATTAATCGAAGACTGTGCACCGTCACCGTCATTTTGAGTGACGGTTGCTATGTTTCCATTGCCATTTTGGTTAACAGTTGCTTGAGCATTCTCACCGTTAAAAAATTCCTGTACGACATTTGCTTGGTTATCATTACCAATAGATTCAACAGATGCATTAGCTGTGCTTGTTGCATTATGTTGATCAATCAAAGAGGTATTTCCATCCCCCTCTTGATAGGATATAGCTTTTGAATTTGACGTTTCAGCTTGTGAAATCGTTGAGAGATTACTATCTCCAATTTGGACAATAGTTGCGTCATTAGCAACACTATTATTTTGTTGAACAACCACTGCAGTATTTAGATCTCCTTCTTGACTAACATCGGCTTCGTTGTTACTTGCATACGCACTTACTGAAGTTAATAAAACAGCAGATATTAATAAAGCTAATTTAGAATATTTCATCTTTGTATTCCCTTCATTTTATTGAATAGATTAATTCCTTTGAGTTACGTTCACATTCTGTGTTGTCCCCCATTGAGTGACACCGACAGCATTTCCAAAACCGTATTGTTGGATCCGAATGGTATTATCATTACCAGTCTGATTAATGATAGCTAAGTTACTAATTCCAATTTGGCTAACGTCCATCAATAAATTGAAACCAACCTGACTTGCAATCACTTGGTTATTAAACCCTGATTGGTAAATATTGGCTTCAATATCACTTCCAGACTGGAGTACAGCAGCACCATTGAGAATGCCTTGTTGAGTGGAAGATATTTGATTGTTATTGCCTAATTGAATGGAATTGAAGCGATTATTGAATCCATTTTGATTTACGTTGATTGATAACTCATCACCATTTTGACTCACATTAGCTCTATTATTAATGCCAATATTGAGCTCATCTATGTCGCTTAGATCTTGTTGTCCTAAGCTAGAAAAAGATATTAGACATAATAAAAAAGCAAGAATTCCAGTTCTTACATTAAAGCGAAGTTTATGAGTACGCTTGTTAAAGATCATGCTCCCTGCCCCTTGGTTATTTCACGTCATAACATTCAATCGGCTTAATAACGTTTCTATTGATAGTGTCAATATTATGGCGCTGTCAAATGGTATTTGAATCATCCTCGAGTATTAAACCAACATAGACCTATAGGTTATATTAATTTCAGCCCCCTACTTTATTACTACACAAACATATAAGATGATGATTTATATTTATATTTTTAAATATGCAATTCTAACCTAGCTATAAATTAGTGAGACATTAATATGAGAATTATAGGAAGAGCCGATTCTCCCAAAGAACAAGAAATTAAATATATACAAATAATAAAAAAATTAGAGTTTCCCTTAAAGTATGTATTTTGAAAGAGTAAGATGATGAAAAAAATTCAAAAGTAGATATTACTAATTAGTTACTAATTAGTTACTAATTAAAAAAAATAAATTATTGATAATAAACAGAAAATATTTATAGTCTGTATATTTTAAGTAATATATATTTGAGAAAGCTCCTCATAATCAATTATTCAGCAAAGAAGCCACTAAACATATAAACAACACGATTGAAATCACTTGCCAAAAACGTACTGGGTTGCGAGTTATAATGGGCACATAATCATTTACTGTATGATTCGCTTTGGCAGTGGTTAATTGATGAATAAGCTCACAGGTATCCGCTTGGCGTAAATTAGGTTCTACATTGAGTGCTTTTTTTAATGCTACGTCAATCCACTCTGGCACCATTGGGTTTAATTTATGTACACTAATATATTCTAAACGTTGATAATCCTGCCGCGTTCGGCATTTCTCGAGTTTGCCTTTAAAAGGCAATTGCCCAGCCAACATCTCAAAAGCAATCACTGCAAGCGAAAATAAATCGGCACGACCATCGGCCTTATAACCCAGTATAACTTCAGGGGCGGTGTAATCAGCCGTACCCAAAATACGATCTCGAGTTAACGGACTACTAATTTCTGCCACTCCTTTGATATAACAAGAACCAAAATCGATGATTTTAACTACCCCTTCTCGGGTGATAAAAATATTATCCGGTTTTAAATCTTGATGCAGCGTTTCGCGACGGTGAAATGCTCTTATCCCTAATTCGATTTGTTTTAGCAACAGTAACACCTCTTCTACTGGGGCCTTTTTATGTTGAGTTAACCATTCACCTAAGCTTATCCCCGATAAAAACTCGGTGACATAATACAAAGCGGACTTTATGTTATGTTGCTCTACAACCTTAACGACATGAGCACTGCTAATACGCTGCCCTACCCAGCTCTCTAACATAAAGCGCTCTATGTAAGCGGCATCATCTATGTAATTGACGGAAGGTGTTTTCATGCAAAAGACTTGGTTTTGCCCATTGACGACTCTATACACTTGGCTGCGTTGTGATTGATGAAGTATATGAGTTACCTGATATCCATCAAGCTTCATTCCAACGCTAAGTGGGGGGGGGAATGGTTGACGCGACAAGCTTTGGTACACATCATCGATAGCTTGTTTAGGTAATTGTCTGACACTTAATAACTGCGCACTGAGATTATCTTTACTGCCTAAATCGAACGCCTTTTTATTCAACGCTAAGCAGAATTGTTCACACAAATCATCGCTAAGCGTTGGATGTTGCTGACAAAGAGCCGTCAACTTTCGGTGTATTTCAAATTCAGTGAGTACGTCATGAACTCCATCCGTTGTCAGTAAATAGAGGTCGTCAACTTCAACTGACAAGCTTTTATAGTCCACATCTAATTTAACGTCCATCCCCAATGCACGAGTAAGATATTGGTTTGATGAGTTAATATTAGTACTGTGATCATGAGTTAATTGCAGTAATTCGCCTCGGCGAAAACGATAAATACGTGAGTCGCCCACATGCAACATGTGCACTGAACAAGACTTAAATACCAATGCACTAAAGGTACATACAAAGCCACGTCTGGCATCACGATAGTCTTGCCCCAATCCATACAACCAACGGTTTAATGCTGTTAATACTTTGGTACTCGATGTTTGCACACTCCAAGTTTCTGGGGTGGAATAATAATCCGCAAGAAAATTACTGACACTAATGGCAGACGCATGAGCCCCACCTTCAGCGGTACTGACACCATCACTGATAACACTAACAACACCTTTCGACGTAAGTGGTATCCCTGAAGGAATACGAATACCTATGGCATCTTCATTTTGCAGTTTACGTCCTTTTTCAGAAGCTTGGCCTACAACAAGCTGCAAAGTTGCAGCAAAAGGAAGCATGGCATCTACACTATCCATCGTTTGTTCTAATGACTCTGAAGCCATAAAACCTCTCACTCTAAGATTAAGCTGCTTTATCAATATAAAAACTCAAATTGCTTAAACATAAACAATTTGAGTTTTTATGGCACTATGTTGCTCTGGCTACTTTACTCGAGCACTAACTTACGCTGATTAAAGTGACTTCGCCTTGATCGTTTACTTCAGCAATATGACCTTTGGGTTCTTTCATAAAAAATAATGTCACAAAACCAAATACGGCACTTATCGCAATCACATAAAAGAAAATTTGAGTGGATACGATAGAATATACGGTTAAGAAAAACACTGCACCGACGTTACCATAAGCCCCTGTCATACCCGCTATTTGCCCTGTTAAGCGACGCTTAATCAGCGGCACAGCAGCAAACACAGCCCCTTCGCCACCTTGAACAAAGAATGAACATGCCATAACGACTGCGACAGCCAAAGGTAATGACCATGACGAGTCGATTTGTGCTACCGACAAATAACCAATCGCTAACCCTGCAGTTAATATTAACAGGGTGGTTTTACGACCAAACTTATCACTTAACCAGCCACCGCCAGGACGAGACATTAAATTCATAAAGGCATAGCTTGATGCCAACATACCCGCTTGTGCCATGCCAAGCTCGAACGTTTCTGCAAAAAAGAGTGGCAACATCGATACCACGGCAAGCTCAGAGCCAAATGTAGTGAAATACAGCACATTCAATACAGCAACTTGCTTAAATTGATAGCGTTCAAACTCAGGTACTTCCATTGAAAACAAATGTTTATTCACTTGGTATGTTTGGTAAAAATCGAACAAGAACACCACCACCAACCCAAGATAAATAAGGTAGGTTGCATCTTGAGTAAACATACTCACACCTGCTGGAGACAGTTTCCAACCTAACAGCGCTAGCGTGGCATACATTGGCACCTTCATAATGATCAGTAACACATAGTCACTTTTACTGGTCACTTCTAAGCCGCCGCCCTTTTTGGGCTTAAAGTAAGTCGAACCTTTTGGGGTATCGGTCACATTGAAGTAATAAACAAATGCAAACAACAAACTCATTAAGCCGGTAATGCCAATGGCATAACGCCATCCGTCTGGGCCACCAAAAGCAAGTGCAACGGCAGGTAACGTAAAGGCTGCTGCAGCTGAACCAAAGTTACCCCATCCGCCATAAATGCCTTCTGCTGTACCTAACTCTTTTGCCGGAAACCATTCACTCACCATACGGATACCAACCACAAAACCAGCACCAATAAAGCCAATCAGAAATCGGGCTAAGGCTAACTGCTCAAAAGTGTCGGCTACCGCAAACATAAAACAAGGGATTGAACAGATACCCAATAAGGCAGAATAGGTGATCCTTGGACCATATTTGTCGGTTACCATACCAATGATAATCCGCGCCGGGATTGTTAATGCCACATTGAGGATCAACAAGGTCTTAATTTGTGATTTAGTCAGCCCTAAACTGTCGGCGATCACGCTAACAAGTGGCGCTGCGTTAAACCACACAACAAAGGTGATAAAAAACGCCATCCAACTTAAATGCATGATTTTCATCTTGCCGTGGAAACAGAAAATATTAAATTTTTCAGCACTCATATTGCACCCCTTTATGACTGAGCCAAGACAAAAACATTGCCTTGTTCAGTTTTAATTTCGAATGGTTTAACCACTAAATCAACATTTTCAATACAACGTCCACTATCCAAGCGGTAATGTTGTTTATAAAGCGGCGAAGCAACACAAAGCTCACCATCGATTTCACAAATAAGTCCTCGGGACAATAAACTCACACCACTGGCAGGATCTACATTATCAAGGGCAAATAAACCGTCATCCCCTAAATTGAAAATGGCAACCGCACGTCCTGCAACCCAAGCCGCTATTCCGGTGCCTTTTGGCATGCTTGCTTCGCTACACACATTGACCCAAATCATGCTAATTCCTCCACAGCGAGTTGTGCTGCATCGTCTGTAATATCGTTAATAGCTATCGTTCCTGCCCCTGCGTCTTTAATACTCGGGAAACGCTGCTCACGAATTCGTTGGTAAGCACTGGTATCTGCTTCTGGCGCATCATTTGGATTAACAAACTCATTAAAGCGCGCCAAAAAGGCCGGTTGTTCAAGGCTGGTTTTCCACTCACATTGGTATGTCGCGGCAATATGGTCCATCTGCTGCTCTAAGGTCGAGTTAATCCCCAACGCATCGTCAATAACAACTGATTTTAAATACGCTAGACCACCTTCTAATGAATCCATCCAAGTCGAGGTTCGTTGTAATTTGTCTGCAGTTTTGACATAGAACATCAAAATGCGATCGATATATTTATAGAGATCTTCAGTGGATAAATCAGTGGCAAACAAATCACCATGACGGGGGCGCATACCGCCATTGCCAGCAACATACAAGTTCCAACCTTTGTCGGTTGCGATAATGCCAATATCTTTGCTTTGTGCTTCAGCACATTCACGAGTACATCCAGAAACAGCAAATTTTAATTTATGTGGACTGCGTAAGCCCTTGTAACGGTTTTCTAAATCAATCGCGAAACCAACGGCGTCTTGCACCCCGTAACGACACCAAGTGCTGCCAACACAGGATTTTACCGTGCGCAATGATTTACCGTAGGCATGGCCTGTTTCAAAACCAGCATCAATGAGTTTTTTCCAAATTTCGGGTAGCTGCGATAACGTTGCGCCAAACATATCAATACGTTGGCCACCGGTTATTTTGGTATAGAGGTCATATTCTTGGGCAATTTGGCCCATGGCTATCAGCTTAGTTGGGGTAATTTCACCACCAGCGACTCGCGGCACAATAGAGTAAGTGCCGTCTTTTTGGATGTTGCCTAAGTAAGCATCATTGGTGTCTTGCAATTGCACATGACTGCTATCTTGATTCAACACATATTGGTTTTGTAAGCTAGCAAATATTGATGCGGCGGCAGGTTTACAAATATCACAGCCATATGTATGACCACTAGCTGAAGGTTTTCCATGCTGAGTGATTAAGGTATTAAAATCATTAATGCCTTCGACTTGACATAAGTGATACAAGGCTTGTCGGTCATGATCAAAATGGGCGCAAATTCCGGCATTAAAATCGAGCCCTGCAGCTTGCAAGGTTTGATCAATAATTTTTTGAACTAACGGCGCACAACCACCACAACCCGATGCCGCACGAGTACATACTTTAATCTCAGCTATTTTATGGTTGCCGGCGGTCACGGCCTCAACAATGTCGCCCTTGGTTACTTGATGACAAGAACACACTATAGAAGTGTCTTTTAAATCGGCTTCGTTTTCTGCACCGGCTAGCAATAACTCAACTGCGGAACCTTCAATCTCGTCTTGAGACAAATAGCTATCAAGCAAGCGGCTGTAATCGCTGTTATCACCAATCAGCACTGCACCTTTTAAAAATTTACCGGTTTCGTCTAACCATAATTTTTTATAAATACCCGCTTGGTTATCAGATAACTCAACAAACTGTGCGTTATCAAAACCACGGCTAGCACCAATAGCGGCCACATCAACACCCAATAATTTAAGTTTGGTACTCATGTCTGCGCCGGTAAATGACTGCGACACGCTATTAGATGTTAATGAAGCAATATGCGAAGCGACCACTCGGGCCATTTGGTAACCAGGTGCAACTAAACCAAATATTTTTTGTTGCCATAACGCACACTCACCGATGGCATAAACATCGGGCGCTGAGGTTAAACAGTAATCGTCAATTTCAATGCCGCCACGTTCACCGATACAGATATTTGAAACTCGAGCTAATGAATCTTGTGGACGAATACCGGCAGAAAACACAATCATGTCAGTTTCAAGATAAGACTCATCATTAAAGGTCATTCGGTGCATTGCCGTTTCACCGTCAATAATCGCAGTGGTGGCTTTTGAAGTATGTACACTCACGCCGAGCTGTTCAATTTTACTGCACAGTAATTCACCCGCTTTATCATTTAGCTGAACGGGCATCAATTGTGGTGCAAACTCAACAACGTGGGTTTTTACCCCGAGCTGCATCATGGCATTGGCGGCTTCTAAACCTAATAGTCCACCACCAACAACCACCCCAACTTGACTGTTTTGAGCTGCGGCCTGAATCGATTCAAGATCTTCAATGGTGCGATACACTAAGCATTGAGCACGATCGTTACCTTGTATCGGTGGCACAAATGGAAATGATCCCGTTGCAAGCACTAAGCGGGTGTAAGAATAATGATCACCTTGCGCGCTAGTCACCGTTTTGGCGGCAATATCAATTGCCGTAATAGGTGTGTTTAAGTGAAGCGTAATGCCCCAATCTTGATAATCTTGCGCGCTGGTTAACATCAGTGGATCGGCGCTACCGGTCTCGAAATATTTTGACAGCTGCACTCGGTCATAAGCTGGACGCGGCTCTTCACCAAACACGTGCACATCAAACGTTTTATTGAGACCTAAACTGCACACTTGCTCAATAAAATGATGACCAACCATGCCATTACCAACGACCACTAACTTGGGTTTTGAGACTGCCATATCCAACTCCTTCATGCCTTGGACCGTAAAAAGCAAAATGGCGCCAACTCCGCTTAAGGAGTTGGCGCCATTGCCTGTTGAGATCCAAATTTTTAAAATAAATTGTTGAGGTAAACGACCCCGTTAATTGCTGCCATTCACACTATCGTCAATCTGATACTTTATTCATTATATGTATTGTTTGCAGGCTCTATGCCAACTACAAAAAAGACTTAAACCATTGATTTATTAGCCTTAAAAAATCAACAGCCTTTACTAAACGCTCTACTGTTGTCCATCTTGGTCACAACCGCACCAAAGTGAGGCGCACCATCGTTGTTCACTGCGGTGTTTAGTGATTTTGACTTACCATGATGCTGAGTAACAATAGCAATAATTTGCGCTGACATTTGAGCTAATGACAAACCTTTTTGCATCGCTTGTTGTTGAATAATCTGGTGCGCTTTGGTTTCATCGAACCCTTGCTGCATAACGATAAGCTTGGCCTGACTAAGTAGTTTTATACTGCGGATTTCATCATCCAGTTTCTTAAATTCGGCGAGTGTTTTACTCGCTGCATTAAAACGTGCTTGGGCCAAACTAATGACACTGGTTAAACGATTAACACTTAACACCTCAGGAATAAAAGTGATGCGACCGCAATCAAGTAACTCGGTTAATGCTGTCTGCTGCCATGTTTTGGCATTGACAACTATCACCATTGGCTTATTGGTTAATGTACGCTGAATAAGTCCTTGGATTTGAGCGTGCAATGTGTCGGTTAATATCAACAAGGTATCAAATGTTTGTTGATGTAATCGTTGCTCAATTTGGCTCACAGAAGTTAACACAGTGACATGTCCAAACGCTGCCAAACAAGCTTGGTACTTTACAACTTCACAATCGACCACTGGCACAGCTGAAAAACTCAGGTCACAAAAAATTAAACTGCGCATAACCACTCCTCGTTCAGCCATTTGGCTAATGGATTGTCTGTTGAACTGAAGCGGTTTGCCCAACATTGTTGACTCAAGTAAACGGCTTGCTCCGCTGCCATAATCTTCTGTGAATTTGATTTTTGTGAAATGGATTCTGGTGAAATTGCTTCCGGTGGAATAATCGCTGTATTTAATTTGTGGTTAAGTAATAACAATACTGCAGCCAACGTTGCCGTCATACTGCTAAGCGCCTGCTCAATCATGGTGCGCGACATTAATGATGTCAGCGCATCAGCAGAAAAAGGCTCTTTTTCGCGCCATAACAGCGCAAGAATGTCGCTAGATAATTCAGCTTGACCCACTTTTGCACCAGAAAAGCCTTCTAATAACGTAGGGATAGATAAGCTCGATACCGCTATATTATCTGTCTGTCCGTTGACGACAGTTATCGTGGTAGCCACTCTTGGATTACACTCGGTTTCACCTTGTAAGCCTTTAAAAATAGCCACACTGCCGGCGTGATATTCGCTTTTCTCAAATAAAATTTCGCATATTCCTTGGTGTACCGCATCTAACCCAGGGTGAAAATAACTGCGAAGGCTTATTGGTGCATTAGTTGGGTTCATGCAACGCGCTGCGGTTTGAATCAAACTGCGTAGACCTAATTCTTGATGTAATTGACGACACTCATCTAACACTGGTGCTAAGTCACCCGCTCGAACATAAACAATATTATCTGACTGCAATGCCACTTTGGCCATTTGTGATGATGTACAACACGCAATATTAAGTGATGCTAAACATGATTCAACATGACGGCGATGAGGTAACGCTTGGCTGTCACCGTGTAACATCACCCGAATACCTTGTTTCGCCAATAACTTAGCAACCAGTAAAAGCCAAGGTAACTGTTCGCGCTTGCCCGCATACACAGGCCAATCGATATCAACCTCAAGCGAATGCCAACCTTTATCGACAGTGCGACGTAAGCCCGCCACCATCCCTGCTATTTCTTCAGTCGTTTCACCGCGCACGCGCATGAGCATCATGGCACTGGCCATTTGCACACGCGATACTTTTCCTTTGGCAAAACCTTCAAGCAGCAAGCAAGCCTCATCAAACGTTAATGCACGTGAGCCTTTTTCGCCCTTACCTAATGCTTTTATCAGCAAACGAAAGTCAAACTCATCCACGGATGTCAGCGTTAACTCACCAATTTTAGGCATATAAAGCCTCACGCCCATATTCAAATGAGGTTTGTGTTGCAGCGACATCAATATCGGCAAGCAAAGCATTCAGCTGTTGACCAACAGACACCACTTCACCAATGATGATTAACGTCGGCCCAGAGTCTTTAATGGTTAACGCGGCATCGGCCATAGAAGCGACTGTGGCATAAGTAACAATTTGATTCGGTCTTCCACCATTGGTAACAAATGCTACCGGCAGATTAGCGGCACTTTGAGCATCGAGTAACCCAATTGAAATGCTTGCCGCTTGTTCTTTACCCATATAAAACACCAAGGTTGATTGCGCTGCTAACAATGCTTGCCACTGCGTAGGTGCATTTGCATTATCGGCATCGGTCATTTTGGTGCCGGTGATCAGCGTAACACTGCGAGCCATACCACGATACGTTAATGGAATTCCGGTACTTGATGCACAACCTAACGCCGCGGTAACACCAGCAATAAATTGCGAACGGATACCATTTTGTGCAAGGTAAAGTGCTTCTTCTGCACCTCTACCAAAAATATGCGGATCGCCGCCCTTTAATCGCACCACTTTTAATCCTTGCTGCGCTAATGTCAGCAATAAGGCATTAATGTCGTCTTGCTTTTTACTCGGCTGACCACAGCGTTTACCCACAAAATGACGCTGACAAGTTGGCGTCACTAACGTCAAAATGTCACTACTGACCAGACTGTCGAACACCAACGCCTCAGCTTGTGCAACAATTCTAGCGGCCTTGAGCGTCATTAACTCTAATTGACCACAACCCGCACCGACAATAGCCACATCACCCGCGTGTAATTCATTCGCCGCATGTCCTAAAGTACTTATAGGTTGACGACCTTTTATCATTGCTTCTACGGTATTCATTAGGGTTGACGACCTTTTATCATTGCTTCTACGGTATTCATTAGGCTACGTCCTCTGCTACTGATGGTTGATGGTCAATGCCGGAATAAGATAAGGCGTCTTGCCAACTTTGCTTGGCACACTGCTTAACTTCACTATGACAACTGCCACATTGACGGCCGCAACCGAGTAATAACTGGGTGCTATCTAACGCCTGCTCAAAACTGATATTAGCTAAACCGTCACTCATCACTTGGTCGTTAAATTGTTGATTGATTTCGTCGTTAATGTTCGCTTCGGTTACCCCTGTACAAGCGCAGATTAACGGACTATTTCCGGCTTTTATTTGCTGATGTAGCTGCTTAATTAACTGTTTATCGACAGGCTTACCAATAAAATCATTCATCTGATATAGGGCCACATTGACTTGAGTATGAGACAAGACTTTTAATGCTTTAAGTAATCCTTTATCCATATTGCATTGGATATATAAAGGCTGGCCATCTACCGTTAAAGTCCACTTAAGTGAATGCACAGTCGCTTGATACGCAAAGCCGTCGTCGGTATCAGTAAAACCGATGTGATGACACACTCCGTTCTCTAGTGTTTGTGCAACTTGCCAACATAGCCCGTGAGCAGAAGAGTCGTGTTGACCAAAAACCACCCCTTGCAGCGCCAGTTCAACAGAGCTTAATGTCACAGGTTGACACTTAAACCCTGGTTGTTTTGATATTGGGTCGACGCGAGCATCTAATGCCTGATTCACGCCTTTGGTCAGCGAAAACTGCGCAGACCAATGCATTGACATCAAAGCCATATTTGTCGGTATGTCATCATCGACAACAGCGCGAGCCATCGTGAATGAGGCATGGGGAAAAAGGTCGGGGTTAGCGGTCTCTGTGGAGTATTGTTCAATTTGATTTTGAATAGCTTCAATGCGGACCAAGCCACCTTCGGTTAACGAGAATGCACTGAGTTGTGATGAATGCAGGTGAACGACAGGCTCAGGAATACTGGCTCGTAAGCTAGCAATATGTCCGGTGCGAGTCATGGTATGCCACTGATCTCGGCTGCGGCCAGTGTTTAATAACAAGGTGTTACTCGGTAATGATTGCTGCGATACATTAGCGGCAGGCGCAACAAACTGAGCTTTACCCGTCGCGGTAGCAAACTCTCCCTGGCTAAAAACTCGCACGTTTTGTTGACCAATTTGTGTCGCAGAAGCAATAGGCCATTGTGTCGGTGCTAGTGCATCATATTGCGCTTTGGATAAATCTGTTAGCCCAGTGAGATCAAACACCTTAGTCGGAAAAGCTTGTTTAACTCTAGCGGATAAAGCTGCAAACTCGCTAAAAACACTGGCATTGTCATCAAAATTAAAACCATCAAAGCCCATTTTGTTCGCGACTTGGCTAACCGCCCACCAATCAGGTTTAGCTTGGCCTTTAGCTGTGATAAAGCCACGTTGACGCGTAATAGTGCGCTCACTATTAGTGACGGTACCGCACTTTTCTGACCAGCCTTGAGCTGGGAGTAATACATCAGCAAGTTTGGCGGTATCAGAATCAGGGCTGATTTCAGACACCACCACAAAAGGACAATCGGCTAATGCTTGTGCTACTTTTTCACTGTTGGGCAAAGACACCACAGGATTGGTGCCCATAATCCAAATCGCTTTGATTTTACCTTCGGCAAGGGCATCAAACATCTCAACTGCTGCTAAACCTTTTTGATCTGCAACACTGTCAACTTGCCAAAAATCAGCTAATAACTGCTGCTCCGATTGTGAAAACCCCATATGACACGCTAACTGAGTGGCTAACCCACCGACCTCACGGCCGCCCATGGCATTGGGCTGCCCTGTTAACGAAAAGAATCCACAGCCAGCTTGACCGATGTGTCCTAACGCGAGGTGACAATTAATCATCGCATTGGTTGCATCGGTGCCAATGGTTGACTGATTAACCCCCTGACAAGATGCCGTAAGTACTTTTTTATTGTTGGCTACAAGTTGATAGAATTGCGTTAGCTGAGTGACTGAAACACCGACTTGTGTGGCAAGATCGGCTAAATTGACACTTAATTGTTGCGCCTGCAAAACCACGGTATCGAAGCCTTCTGTGTGTGTGGCAATGTACGCATGGTCGACACAATTTTGATCGGCTAAATAACCGAGTAAGCCATGAAATAATGTTAAATCAACGCCCGGTTTAATGGCTAAATGTAAATCTGCTTGTTTTGCTGTGGCTGTTGATAACGGGTCGATTACCACTAAACGAGCATTATTGATTTTTTTTGCGGCTAAAATCCGTTGAAAAAGAACGGGATGAGTCCAAGCAGTATTGGCCCCTACAAGCACAATCACATCAGCTTGCTCTAGGTCGTCGTAACAACCAGGTACAACATCTTCACCAAAGGCGCGTTGCATCGCACTCACCGCTGACGACATGCATAACCGTGAATTAGTATCGACGTTGGCTGTCTTTAAAAAGCCTTTGGCAAACTTGTTGGCTACATAATAATCTTCAGTGAGTAATTGCCCTGATAGATAAAGCGCAACAGAGTCTGGGCCGTGCTCAGCAATGGTTTGCGCAAATGTATCGGCAATCAAGGTGCTAGCACGGTCCCAATCAAGTGGCATACCAGATCGTAGTTTAGGGTAACGCAGTACATTCGGTTGGGCTAAACTGTCGAGTAAGCGTTCGCCTTTGGCACATAAATGACCATAGTTAGCCGGATGCATGTTATCGCCGACTAATTCTAAATCTACAGCATCGATATCGGTCCAATCCGCTTTATTTGAAGACACGCTAATGCCGCATCCGACACCACAATAAGCACAACTAGATTGGATTGCTGACATACATCTACCCTTTCACATTAACGATTACATAATTGAAATACTGCGAAAGATGTGCCAAAAAAATAACTTACTGATTTACAATAGAAATAGAAAATACCTAGGTATTTTAAAACAACATTTGTGCAACAAAAGTGCGCAGCCTGCGCCCTTATGTTGCGCATCTACTTGAAAATAAAAGAATTTAAATACCTAAAAAGAGGTATGCCACTGCAAGTGAAAACGTTTTATATATCTGTTTCACTCAGCCTCATGATTTTCTAACTTGACGAATTAACGTTAAATGATGAATTTCTTCAAAGCATGTTAAAGGTTGAGGTGAGACAATTAATACACGAGGGTGAGATATTTTATTAGACTGACTAAAATTCGCTGCATCATCTAATAAGAGCAAGTTTGTATACAAATTGATTCAATTGACTAGTGCACTTTATGCGGAAGATCGTAAAGAATGATGGGGATATTAAAACAAAATACCGACATTACGTCGGTATTTTTCAGCTACTAAAATACTTTATTTAGCAACACGGCCATCATCGTGGCATGTATCACATGTTGGCATTTCGCCTACTTTAGCTTCATGTGGTGCATGACAATCTGCGCACATTAAAATACCATCATGCGGCTTATGGTTATCATCCATTTCGGCAAGTGTACCATGGCAACTTTGACATTGTTCAAATTCATAAGCGCCATCTTTTGATGGTTCGCCATCAGCGTGACAGTTTTCACAGCCACCCATTTCAACGTGAAACTCTGCGAGGGTCTCATCAGCAGCAAATGATGCAGAAGACATCATCATTACCGCGAAACCAGCCGCAAACAATGCACTCAGTAGTTTATTGCTCACTATTCATTCCTCCAATTTTAGTGTGTGTCCGCATTCTTTTATCTGACACGGATCATCACACTGCAGCACGACACTTTGCTTAAGGGTTATTTAACAACTTTGTTTATAGACCGTTTATCAAAAAATTTATAAACAATCTCAAATTGACTGACAATATAAACGTAGTTAATCAATCCACTTTAAGCAAAATTAATTTAGATTAAACAATAATAGCAGCGATAATTAGATGAAGATGTGCGCTATATCATGTAACTCGATGGTTTTTAGTCAATAAATCAACTTAAGATCAGAAAGCAGCTAATAAAGCAAAGGCTAATGTTTGTAGGTTTATAGCCAATAAAAAAGCCCCAATCTATATTGGGGCTACATTCTCGCAATAATATGTTACAAGCACTGTGTGTTGATATTAACTGCGCGACTTTTCTAAGCGGGCAAGTAAGCTAGAGGTATCCCAGCGATTACCTTTCATTGCTTGAACTTCTGAATAAAACTGATCAACTAATGCTGCCACCGGTAAATGGCTACCATTACGACGAGCTTCGTCTAATGCAATACCCAAATCTTTGCGCATCCAATCGATAGCAAACCCGAAATCATATTGACCTTGCCACATAGTTTGATAGCGATTTTCCATCTGCCAGCTTTGTGCCGCACCTTTGCTGATCACTTCAATCACTTTTAAGCCATCTAAGCCCGCACTCTTAGCAAAATGAAGTCCCTCAGCTAGACCTTGCACTACACCAGCAATACAAATTTGATTAACCATTTTAGTCAACTGCCCAGAACCAACTGGCCCTAACAGTTCAGCGCAGCGGCTGTATGCCGCAATAACAGGTTTAACGGTATCAAAATGAGTCTGTTCGCCACCCATCATCACTGTTAACGCACCATTTTCTGCTCCAGCTTGACCACCAGATACAGGCGCATCTAAAAAGGCAATCTGAAGTGGCTCTATGTGCGCAGCAATTTCACGCGCGACATCAGCAGAAGCCGTAGTATGATCAACCAAAATAGCACCTGCATGCATACCATGAACAACACCTTGCTCACCTAGTACGACCTGACGTAAGTCATCATCATTACCCACACAGGTAAAAACAATGTCTTGGCCTTTGGCGGCATCTTTTGGTGTATCGGCCTTCTTACCACCATATTGTTCAACCCACTGAGCCGCTTTAGCCCCTGTACGGTTATACACAGTAACGTCATGACCCTGTTTAACCAAATGTCCCGCCATCGGGAACCCCATAACGCCTAAACCAATAAATGCTACCTTGGCCATGATTTCCCCTTATTTATTCAACTGAAGGTTTAACGTGAGCTTCCATTTCGGCACCGATACGCTTACGCATATCCATTAGTCTCAATGCACTATCACGTAAGCGAACATCATCGGCAGTAGCTGGTATCCACTCAGGAACCGATGTGGGATGACCTTCATCATCAACGGCTACCATGATAACGATACAGTGTGTCGTCAGATGACGTTCAGACTCTTTAGGATCGCCCGCCTTTACATCAATCGCAATATGCATAGACGTTGTACCGGTATAAATAACTTTACCAGTCACTTCAACAATATTACCCACATGGATAGGCTTAACAAATCGAATGCCGCCTGCATACACAGTAATACAATATTTACCGCTCCAGCCTGCTGCTGCTGCATAAGCGGCTAAATCGATCCATTTCATTACTGCACCGCCGTGAACCTTACCGCCAAAATTGACGTCTGCAGGTTCGGCCAAAAAACGTAATGTAAGTTGTCTATCTTTACCGGCCATAATAGATCCTATTAGATAAATGTCATTACTTATCAGTCTACGCTAAATCATCATTTAGCGTAGACTGATAAGTACTAATGTGACAAAAAAACAAACCAAATAAATAAAAAAGGGAAGATTTTCATCTTCCCTTATTGGCATTAACTCGATTAAATTCTCTTAAACAGTAACGAACCGTTTGTGCCACCAAAACCAAATGAATTACATAAGGCATAGTCAAACTGATGACGACGTGAGGTATGAGCAACAAAATCTAAGTCGCAACCTTCGTCTGGGTTATCTAAGTTGATTGTTGGCGGTACGTGCTGATCACGCAGTGCAAGCAAAGTAATAATGGCTTCAACAGCGCCAGCTGCGCCCAACAAATGTCCAGTCATTGATTTAGTTGAACTTACAAGTACCTCGTAGGCATGTGGTCCAAACACCGATTTAACTGCTGCAGCTTCTGCTTTATCACCCGCATGAGTTGAGGTGCCATGTGCATTGATGTAACCCACAAGCTCTTTGTCAATTTGGGCATCATTAATGGCGTTAACCATTGCAGCTGCGGCACCAGCACCATCACTTGGAGGTGATGTCATGTGAAATGCATCGCCGCTCATACCAAAACCAACTAACTCACCGTAAATTTTAGCACCACGAGCTTTAGCTCGTTCATACTCTTCCATCACAATAACCCCGGCGCCATCGCCAATAACAAAGCCATCACGGTCTTTGTCCCAAGGGCGACTTGCTGCTGTTGGATTGTCATTACGAGTCGATAATGCTTTAGCAGCACTAAAACCTGCAACGCCTAATGGGCTAGTAACATCTTCTGCGCCACCAGCTACCATCACATCAGCATCACCGTAAGCAATGGTACGTGCTGCAAAACCAATATTGTGTACACCCGTTGTACAGGCTGTAGTCACAGCAAAATTAGGACCTGTCATGCCATACATAATCGACAAGTTTCCGGCTATCATATTGATAATGGTGCTTGGCACAAAAAATGGCGACACTTTACGTGGTCCACCATTTAATAATGCAGAATGGCCTTGTTCAATCAACCACATACCACCCATACCAGAACCAATAGCAGTACCTATTCGAGCTGGATTTTCTTGGCTCATATCTAAGCCTGAATCTTTTACTGCTTGAATACCCGCAGCCATGCCGTATTGGATAAATAAATCCATTTTACGAGCTTCTTTTTTGGTTAGGTATTGTTCGACGTCAAAATCTTTCACAGAGCCACTGAAACGAGTACCAAATTCACTAGCATCAAACTTAGTGATTGGAGCTATACCACTCTTACCAGCCAATAAGGCATTCCAAGTAGACTCGACATCATTACCCACAGGAGTCACAAGACCAAGACCTGTGATGACGACACGACGTTTAGACATGATATTCACCTTTAAATAAAATCTGCCACGATGCCATTATTGCGATTTAGCTAAAGAAGTATAAGGAGGGATGTTCTAATGCAATTAAATGGAACGAGCGTTTACAAATGCTTTAAACAAAAACAGGCGGCATAAATGCCGCCTGTTTTTGTGAATTCTTGATTACTGATTCTTAGAAACGTAATCGATCGCTGCTTGAACAGTAGTGATCTTTTCAGCTTCTTCGTCAGGGATCTCGGTATCAAACTCTTCTTCTAGAGCCATAACCAATTCAACAGTGTCTAGAGAATCAGCGCCTAAATCGTCTACAAAAGAAGCAGCTGATTTAACGTCTTCTTCTTTAACGCCAAGTTGTTCGATGATGATTTTCTTTACACGTTCTTCGATGTTGCTCATTAGTTTTCTTTCCTATTCAAATTACGCACTTGCGTAAGATTGCGAGTAGTTTATTCGAATTAGATAACAATGCAAGCTTAGATTTTGTGGTCTAACCACAAAAATTAACATTGAATTGTCACTAACACTGACTCAAATGAAGGTAGTTACCTACCTATCGCCCTTAAACCATGTACATACCGCCATTCACATGCAATGTTTCGCCTGTGATGTAAGCGGCTGAATCCGAGGCCAAAAACAATACTGCATTGGCAATTTCTTGTGCTTGCCCTAATCGTTCCATCGGAACTTGCGACATAATAGCTTGTTGCTGCTCAACTGTCAGCTCATCTGTCATGTCTGTCTGAATAAATCCAGGTGCAATAGCATTCACTGTTATTTGACGAGATGCAACCTCTCTTGCAAGAGATTTTGTAAATCCGATCAAACCAGCTTTAGCAGCCGAGTAATTTACTTGGCCAGCGTTGCCCATTGTACCTACTACAGAACCGATACTGATAATACGTCCGAAACGTTTTTTCATCATAGATCGCATTACTGGTTTAGACAATTTAAATAATGAAGTCAAATTAGTGTCAATAATATCTTGCCACTCATCATCTTTCATCCGCATTAATAAATTATCACGGGTAATACCCGCATTGTTGATAAGAATATCAACTTCACCTGCTTTTTCTTTGATCTGGCTATATAAATCAGCAACAGATTGAGAGTCAGTGACATTTAACACCATCCCAAAGCCTTTGTCACCTAGGTATGCTTGAATCGCCGCTGCACCTTTTTCACTGGTTGCCGTACCGATAACCATCGCGCCAGCTTGTACCAATGATTCAGCAATCGCACGCCCAATACCGCGACTAGCGCCTGTCACTAAAGCAACTTTACCGTCTAAATTAATGCTAAAGCTCATATCAACTCCTTTATTCGACTAATGCTGCAAATGAAGCAACATCATTGACCGCTTGAGCGGATATCGATTTATTAATTCTTTTTGTTAAACCGGTTAATACTTTACCCGGTCCACACTCTATTAATTTTGTAACACCTTGTGTCGCCATAAATTCAACAGACTCGCTCCAACGCACTGGGCAATATAACTGACGCACTAATGCATCTTTAATTGCCTGTGAATCTGTCGGCATGGCCACATCAACATTGTTGACGACATTAATGGTAGGCTCTGAGAATGTCACTTCAATTAACGCTTTAGCGAGTTCATCAGCGGCTGGCTTCATTAGTGCACAATGTGACGGTACACTCACAGGTAATGCTACTGTCATTTTTGCCCCTGCAGCTTTACATGCAGCTGCAGCGCGTTCAACAGCCGCTTTCTCACCGGCTATCACAACTTGACCTGGGCTGTTGTAGTTAACAGGGCTTACCACGCTACCTTCAGCAGACTCTGCGCATGCTTTAGCAATAGCAGCATCATCAAGACCAATAATGGCAAACATGGCACCTGAGCCCGCTGGCACAGCTTGTTGCATTAACTTTCCGCGTAGTTCAACTAATTTAACTGCATCAATAAATTCAATCACACCTGCGCAAACTAAAGCAGAATACTCTCCAAGGCTGTGACCTGCTAATAAAGAAGGCATGGGCTTGTTAGATGCTTGATATGCACGCCAAATAGCTACGCTTGCCGTAAGCAATGCAGGCTGGGTTTTATCTGTTTCATTCAAGGTCTCAGCTGGACCATTGGCAACAAGATCCCATAAATCATAACCTAACGCTTCACTCGCTTCAGCAAAGGTTTGTCCAATAATGACATGAGTTTGAGCCAATTCCGCTAACATTCCTACAGCCTGTGAACCTTGGCCAGGAAATACAAAAGCAACATTTTCCATAAACGCTTACCTGTATAAAAAATTAATTTGAAAATTAAAAACGAACTAAAGCACTGCCCCAAGCAAAACCACCGCCAAATGCTTCGAGTAGTAATAAATGTCCACGCTGAATTCGACCATCGCGTACCGCTTCATCTAATGCAATAGGCACTGAGGCCGCTGAAGTATTACCGTGTTTAGCCAATGTCAACACGACTTTATCAAGACTCATGTGCAACTTTTTAGCTGTGGCATTAATAATGCGGAAATTAGCCTGATGCGGCACTAGCCAATCAATTTCTGATTTATCGACATTATTAAGACGCAAAGTTTCGGTGACCACATTAGACAACTGCGTAACCGCAACTTTAAACACATCGTTGCCTTTCATCGTCATAAAACCAACGGCTTCAGAACTTTCATTAGCACGAGGAGGGAAAGAGCATTTTAATAAATCCCCTTGGCTGCCATCAGCATAGATATGCGTCGCAATGATACCTGGAGTATCACTAACACCAATAATCGCGGCGCCGGCACCATCGCCAAATAAAATGACGGTAGAGCGATCAGCAGGATCGCACATCCGTGACAATACGTCAGAACCTATAACCAGTACTTTTTTAGCAGAACCCGTTTTTACGAATTGATCCGCAACCGATAGTGCATAAATAAATCCAGAACACGCGGCAGCAATATCAAAGGCAGGGATATTTTTGACGCCTAATAAGGCTTGAATTTCGCATGCAGCTGCAGGAAATGCGTTTGATGCACTGGTGGTTCCACAAACAATCATATCAAGATCGCTTGCTTCGATCCCTGCCATTTCAAGCGCTTTTAGTGCCGCTTGATAACCCATTGTTGAAACCGATTCATCTGATGCAGCAATGCGCCGCTCAGAAATACCGGTTCGGTCAACAATCCATTGGTCACTGGTTTCAACCATTTTTTCGAGATCTTGATTGCTACGAACTTGCACAGGTAGATAGCTACCTGTTCCGAGAATTTTTGTGTGCATATATGAGATCAGCTATTGATGTCTAAAAGAATCGACTCCAAACGATCTTTAATCATTTCAGGAAGACGACGTTTTGCTTCTGTTGCTGCTAAATTTAATGCTTGTAAAAATGCAGCTTCATCCGCGTTACCATGACTCTTTACTACTATTCCGCGCAATCCTATCAGACTTGCACCGTTATAGTGGTCGGGGTTCATCTTACTGAGTACTGCTTGTATGCGTGGAGCGATGAGTTTGGAGAGTAAACGAACAAAAAAACCGTCATTTAAGCCGCGTTTTAATTGATGTACTAACAGTTTTGCGATGCCTTCAGAAGTCTTTAAGGTGATATTACCGACAAAGCCATCACAAACAATGACATCCACATTACCAGTGTAAATTTCATCGCCTTCAACAAAGCCGATATAATTAACTTGTTCGGTGTGTTGTAAAATTTGTCCGGCCTGTTGAACCTGGTCGTTACCTTTAATGGCTTCAATACCGACATTAAGCAAAGCGACTTTGGGACGGGATTTCTTATGGACAGCTTCACATAAGACAGACCCCATAATAGCAAACTGGAATAAGGTCTCGGAATCACAAGATACATTAGCCCCTAAATCCAGCAGATAAACGGGCTTGCCAGTCATTGCAGGTAAACAAGAAACCAGTGCGGGTCTATCAATACCCGGTAATGTTTTTAATAGCACCTTAGCCATCGCCATCAACGCACCAGTATTACCAGCGCTAACGCAGGCCTCGGCTTTTCCGTCACGTACCAGTTCAAGCGCTATTCTCATAGAACTGTTTTTACGCGAACGCAAAGCATGAATGGGCCTATCGCACATTGTCACGACTTCAGTAGTGTGGATTATTTCAATTCTGGATAAATCAGCTGAGTGAGCTTGGGGGAGGTATTTTTCTATTTCGGTTTTATTACCAACCAAAATAATATTTAAAGAGGTATGAAATTTCAGTGCCTGCATCGCTGCAGGCACTGTCACGTGGGGACCGTGATCGCCCCCCATCGCATCTAACGCAAGCGTCAGATTTGTCATCAGATAATCAACAAATTACTTGTTGATAACCTTTTTACCGCGGTAAAAACCATCAGCAGTCACGTTGTGACGTAGATGTAATTCACCGCTAGTTGCGTCTACTGATAATTGAGCAGTGCTCAATGAATCATGTGAACGACGCATGCCGCGCTTTGAACGTGATTTTTTATTCTGTTGTACAGCCATTGGACCTGTCTCCTACGATTACTTGCTCTTCAGTTTTTCTAACACTGCAAACGGATTTGGACGCTCCTCATGAGCGGGTTCGATCTCGCCTACAACTATATCTTTCGATCCAGACTTACAACTATTATCATCGTGCATCGGGATGATAGGCATAGCGACTATCAATTCATCTTCAATCAATTGATGCAGACGTACTTCACCAATCTCATTACACTCAATTGGATCATACGCATCCGGGAGCTCATCGATTTCTGCCTCAGTCTTACAAGGACTAAAACAAAAGTCGACCGTAACCTCAGTAGTAAATTGTGTCATGCAACGTTGACATAGCAGAGTGAGCTCCGTCACAGCCTTCCCGCGAAGGTAGACTATCCCCTGTAAATCGACGCCACATTCCAACGACACAACTACGTCGGAACAGTCGCCGGCACATAACTCGCTTAATCGCTTAAGTTGCTTACCTAAAATGGTACCTTCATATCGAAGGCCGCTAGAGGCAGCGCGTATAGGATCAATTGAAACCGGTATCTTTACTGTTTGCATAAGGCGCGCATATTATAGTTTGAAAACGCTGGAGTCAAAGAAAATTTCCGTAAAAATACGGTAACCTCACCTAACAAGGAACTTTAGGTACTCTTTAAATCCGGCATTGAATTTGAAAGTTGGTAAATTTTACCGAACCCAACCCCATCACACAAGCATTACTCGAGAAAAATGATCCATTTGCATAGATGAATACAGTAAACTGACTAATATTCTGTTATTAGCCAATAAATAATGAAACAAAACCAATGAAATTCAATCTTGTACTTGCGTCAACCTCACCTTTTCGTCAACAACTAATGCAAAAATTAATGCTGCCTTTTAGTTGTGTTAACCCAGATATTGATGAAACCCCATTAAAAGATGAGACAGCATTAGCATTGGTTAAGCGCTTAGCCGAGCAAAAAGCATTAGCAGGCGCGAACTTAATTGATCAAACATCTGTGCCGCAATTAATTATTGGTTCCGATCAAGTCGCGCTGATTAACGGTCAAATTATCGGTAAGCCTTATACTGTAGACAATGCGATAGCTCAATTAAGCTCAGCATCTGGTCAAGCAATTACTTTTTATACAGGTCTTGCTGTATTCAATAGTGCCAATCAACAAATGATATCTTGTGTTGAACCGTTTACGGTTCATTTTAAACACTTATCTGCTGCGCAAATTCGCTATTACGTCGATGCAGAGCAGCCACTATATTGCGCGGGGAGTTTTAAATGCGAAGGGTTAGGCATTGCCTTATTTAGCCGTTTAGAAGGTGACGACCCAAATAGCTTAATTGGACTACCATTAATTAAGCTGATTGATTTACTCTCACAACACGGTGTAGATGTTCTTAGTACAGCAGCAGAATGCTCAATCAACGAATATTAATATCGAATACTAATATCGAATATAAGGTCGATACCGAATCTAAAAAGGTGCATTGATGAAGGTAATGGTGTTTGCGCTTAATGTGGGAACGATAACAGGTGTAACACCGAGATAAGCTAAGCAACATATAAAGCGTATGCTATGCAGCATCGAACACTTATATTCGATGCTGCATTACACATCTGGCAATACATCACCCACAATAATTAAACATAGTCATGTATCGCCGATGGTTGGTCGACAATTGCGCGTGGATTTAACGTTTTCAATCTAGCTTCATTATGTGCGCCGTAACTCACACCGATACTCGCCATGCCAGCATTATTGGCCATGGTTAAATCATGAATCGAATCACCAATCATGACGGCTCTATCGGCAGCAACATCAAAATATCTCAATAATGAATGCAGCATCTCAGGATCTGGCTTGCTCTTAGCGTCATCAGCGCAACGCGTCGCATGAAAATACTGTCCTAAGCCTGTTAATGCTAATACCTTGTCTAGACCATCTCGTCCTTTACCCGTCGCCACAGCTAATTGATAACCAGCCGCATGTAGATTAATAATGAGCGACTCTACCCCCTCAAATAGAGGTGTAGGCTGCTCATTGGCAAAATGATGACGTCGATAACAATCAATAATCTGTTGATGGTTTTGGTGACCAGCAAATAAAATCGGCATGATTTTAGGTAAAGATAAGCCTATGACATCTCTAATTTGTTGCTCAGTGGGTATAGGTAAAATTAATTCTTGTGCTACATCTTGCATACAAGACACTATTTTACCTACGGTATCCATTAGTGTGCCATCCCAATCGAAAATGACTAGTTCATAAGCTTTATCTTTAATGTTCAATATCATGCCCTACTTCATTTGCACATATCTGTGGGTGTTATACTCTTTTCAATTTATCAAGAGTGCTCAATAACACTGGGTCTAAAGGCGCTTTAACTTGCATGATTTCATCATTTTCTGGATGAGTGAATTTAAGTTCAGCCGCGTGTAAAAACAGACGGTCTAACCCTAAAGCACGCATGCTGTCGTCAAATTGTTGCTCGCTGTATTTATCATCACAAGCAATTGCATGGCCTGCATACTGACAATGTACTCGTATTTGATGGGTTCGCCCTGTAACAGGACTCGCCTTAACTAAAGTACACCCTTGGTAACGCTGCATGATCTTATAGCGGGTTTCTGACTCTTTACCCTCTTTGTTAACCCGAACGATTCTCTCGCCCGACTTTAAGGTAATTTTTAATAGCGGTGCTTTAACCACTTTATCACTTGCTTGCCATTCACCACGCACCAACGCTAAATAATCTTTTTGCATGGTTTTACTGCGCAATTGCTCATGTAAATGCTTTAGTGCACTTCGCTTCTTAGCCACAAGCAGCACACCCGAGGTATCTTTATCTAATCGATGCACTAGCTCTAAAAACTTTTGCTGTGGTCGCAGTGAGCGTAATCCTTCAATCACACCATAATCGACACCGCTGCCACCATGTACAGCAATACCAGCAGGCTTGTTTAACACGATAAGATGATTATCTTCATGGATAATACGATCTTCAAGCTGTGACACTCTGGATAAATTAGGAGATGGTGCCTTGCGATTGTCTTTTTCGGCAACACGAACAGGCGGTACTCTTACGATGTCACCAATTTGTAATTTGTATTCAGGCTTGATGCGTTTTTTATTTACCCGCACTTCCCCTTTGCGCACAATCCGATAGATCATGCTTTTAGGAACACCTTTTAATTTAGTTAGCAGAAAATTATCGATTCGTTGTTCAAAATGATCTTCGTCGATAGTCACGTATTCAACTTGGGGGGTAGTTTCAGTATTCATGATGCGCCATATAGTGGTAACCCCAATAGTGTACCTTATCTTGCAAATGATTGGCTATTGCCGCATCAGACTTGAAATAAATACATGAAAGAATATAGGCTTTTGATTGCTGAAAATAACGTTTGTTGCTATATTTGCCCACAGGTTGAGAGTAAACAGTGGATAAAGTGTTCACAACTTTGACCAAATGCGAAACACTAGCAGTTAAAAAAATGAACCTAATCGGTAGCAACTCATTGATTTGCAAATTGTATTAATTAAAAAACGACAAAAACCGTTTGTGCAATTAAACCGTAAGTTTTGAATAAAGATTTCAATTTAACTGTAGTAAATCGCCCCAAATTCGAACAACATTTTAGCTTGTTATCAAACAAACCGATTCGACTTGGGCATTAACGGATTAAAATACCATAATTTATGGGGTTGGTTGTTAGTCAACCAATTCCTTGTTTTTGTAAACATTAGAAAATAAGCCATAAATAGGATGCGACACGCAGTGACTGCGTTTTACAGTAATGAGCACCTAATTGCCTGGATCTAGCCGTGAGGTTATACCGATTAATTCAGGCCCGTAATGCAGAAAAAATCGTGTTGTTTGATGACCTCATTTAGAAGAATCACGTCATCATGAAACGTATGTTAATTAATGCAACTCAATCAGAAGAGTTGCGCGTAGCCCTAGTTGATGGGCAAGAACTGTATGATTTAGACATTGAAAGTCCAGGTCACGAACAGAAAAAATCAAATATCTATAAAGGTAAAATCACTCGAGTAGAACCGTCACTTGAAGCCGCATTCGTTGATTACGGTGCAGATCGTCATGGTTTTTTACCCCTCAAAGAAATTGGTCGCGAATACTTCCCTAAAGGTTATTCATTCCAAGGCCGCCCAAACATTAAAGAAGTGGTACAAGAAGGCCAAGAAGTCATCGTTCAAATCGATAAAGAAGAACGTGGCAACAAAGGCGCTGCACTAACTACCTTTATTAGTCTTGCTGGCTCTTATTTAGTATTAATGCCAAATAACCCTCGTGCTGGCGGTATTTCTCGTCGTATCGAAGGTGATGAACGTACCGAACTCAAAGAAGCAATGGCTGAGCTAGAAGTACCGAATGGTATGGGCTTGATTGTGCGAACTGCTGGTGTAGGCAAAGAATCAACAGAGCTAAAGTGGGACTTAAAAGTACTACAACATCATTGGGACGCTATTCAAGAAGCTGCTCAAAGTAAAGCCGCGCCATTCTTAATTCATCAAGAAAGCAACGTGATTGTTCGCGCTATTCGTGACTACTTACGTCGCGATGTGGGTGAGATCCTTATCGATCACCCACGTATTTTCGAAGAAGCTAAATTGCACATTGGTTTAGTTCGCCCCGATTTTGTAGAACGTGTAAAACTATATGATTCTGAAGTACCGTTGTTTACTCACTTTCAAATTGAGTCTCAAATCGAGTCAGCGTTCCAACGTGAAGTGCGTTTGCCTTCAGGCGGATCAATTGTTATTGACCCGACAGAAGCATTAACGTCGATCGATATCAACTCAGCCCGTGCAACTAAAGGCGGCGATATTGAAGAAACAGCACTCAACACTAACCTTGAAGCTGCGGATGAAATTGCTCGTCAATTACGTCTACGTGACTTAGGCGGTTTAGTGGTTATCGACTTTATCGATATGACACCTGTTCGTCATCAGCGTGAAGTTGAAAATCGTTTACGTGATGCAGTACATCACGACCGTGCACGAGTGCAATTGGGTCGTATTTCTCGCTTTGGTTTAATGGAAATGTCGCGTCAGCGTCTGCGTCCATCGTTAGAAGAATCAGCAGCTCACTTGTGTCCACGTTGTCATGGCCAAGGCACTATTCGCAGTACTGAATCATTAGCGCTATCGATTTTACGTTTAATGGAAGAAGAAGCCATTAAAGAGAACACTACACAAATCGAAGCGATTGTACCGGTTGATGTTGCTGCGTTCTTATTAAACGAGAAACGTAAAGCAATTCGTATTACCGAAGAACGTCACGAAGTTGAAGTTTACATCATCCCAGATGCACACATGCAAACACCTGATTACCGCGTTGTACGTCGTAAGAGTGATGATGAAGTCAGTGAATCTAGCTATAAACGAGTAGAACAACCCGTCGCCAAATTGTATGAGCCTCGTAAGCTTGAGCGTGCAGCGTCTCCTGAGCCTGCATTAAAAGGCTTTACTGCTCCACAAAAAGCAGCTGAAGATACAGTAAAAGCAATACCTGCAAATGTCGCTCCGGTGGCAACGTCTAATCAGCCAGGATTCTTCACTCGAATGATCTCAGCAATTAGCGCCTTATTTTCAGGTAATGAAGCTGAGGCTAAAGATACCAAAGCAGCTGAACCAACGAAAGAAACGGCTCAAACTAACACCCGTCGTAATACCCGTCGTAATGACACTCGTAACGACAGCACTAACCGTAATGACAAACGCAATGATAGTCGTCGTCAGCGAAATGACAGCGATAAATCAAAAGACAGCACAGAAGCTCGTCCTCAGAATAAGCGTAATGAACGTAATAGCAGAAATACGGTTCAAGATGACAACGCCAAAAACAAACCGAGAACTGAGAAAGTTGACAAGCCATTGCCTGTCAATGAAACAAAAGCAACAGAGGTTAAAGTAACAGAGCCTAAAGTTGCTACGGAAAAATCTCCAAAACAAGAAGCTGCTCGTGAGCGTCGCCAGCGTCGTAATTTACGTCGTAAAGTGCGTATTGAAAGCGAACAGAGTGAAACATTACCAACAACCGATGTTAATGATAATAAATCAACTGAGCAATCAGTTGAGGTAATGACATCAGAACCTAAAGCGGTAGAGTCAAAAGTAGCTGAAGAAAAAACATCAGAAACTAGAGCGCCACGCAGTCGTCGTCAACCTCGTAAAGAGAAGACTGAACAGGCGGTTGAAGCACCAGCAGAAAATGGAACAGAGCAAACAACTGATCCAGTTACTGAAGTAGCAAATGTTACCAGTACTGCTGCTCCAGTTGAAACTGACGCTACTGCCGTGGTTGAAGTAAAAACAGAAACAACTCAAGCAGATGTTGATACTGTCACTGAAACGGTAGTTGCTAGCACTGACGTTGCAGCTGAAACTGATGAGTCAAACACGAGCGCAGAAGATATTACAACAGACAGCGAAGCTGAAGGCCGCGAAGGTCAACGTCGTAGTCGTCGTAGCCCTCGCCACTTACGTGCAGCAGGTCAACGCCGTCGTCGTGATGATGAAACGGGCTCTACTCAACCAGCCGTTTTCACACCTAATGATGAGCTAGAAAAGCAATTAGACGCTGAACAAGCTAGAGCTCAAGCGAAGACTCCAGATATTGAAGGTGAAGCAATTGCTGAAGTCGTTAATACACCTGTTGAACCCGTTACTAAGCCAGTTGAAGCCGTAGAGACAGAAGCTAACAAAGCTGATGCTGTAGCGGTTAATGTTGAAACAACTGAAACGCCAGTAGAAATAAAGGTGGCACCTCAAGCAGTAAAAGCACCTGAGGCCCCTGAACTTAAAGCTGAAGTAGAAGTTGCTAAAACAACGGTTGATGTTGAAGCTAAACAAGCACCGGTAGCGACAGTGACTGAAACAACATCTATTGAAACTGAAAAAACCGCAGCGTTAACTAGCAAGCAAGATAAATCGGTTGCGGCCAATTCCTCTGCGCCAATGGCTAAGCCTGCTGCAATTGTGCGCCAAGCTAAACCTGAAGTGGTAAAAGACGTCACGGCGGCAATAGCAGCCACGGTTGCTGCTGAAGTTGCACCGTCGATAAAAGCACCTGTAAAAACAAGTCGCTTTGGTTCTATGGTGTCATCTGACACGACTAAACCTACGGTCGATGTACGTGAGCAGAAAGCTGTACCTCAAGGGCGTACTTATGAAGCGCAAGCAACTGAAAGCAACACTCCCAAAGTAGCAAAGAATAACAGTGCATCTGCTGATATGACTCGCCCTGGAGAGTAACGATAATAAGGGGCTAACTAGCCCCCATTATTTATAAAGCCATGCTTAGCATGGCTTTTTTATTGACAATATTAATAGAAAACTCAAAAAACAGCCTCATTGAATTGATATCATCACAGTTCAAAAATCAAGTGTTTTTTGTTGAAATAATCCCCCTTTTTATTAACTTACAAACAAAACCAGAGGTTAAATATTCGATCTCATTCGCCATAAACAAGTAGTAGTAAAGCCGATATTTTGTCAGGATTAACCGTGGCGTTAGCCTAATCCCAGAAGCAGTTGCCTTTGCGTTCGTCGCCCATGTTGAACCTATGGTAGGAATATACGCTGCCTTCATTATGGGTTTAATCACCGCATTAATTGGCGGGCGATCAGGTATGATTTCCGGCGCTACAGGTGCTATGGCAGTAGTCATGGTGTCATTAGTGATTGAACAAGGTATAGGGGCATTTACCGATCTGGCTTTTTGCTGTGTTTGTTGGTGTTATCGTATCTGCTTTGGTGTTTGCATGGCAACACGCAAAACACATCAACATTGACATAAGTGAAGACACAAATGGCTGGAAAATATATCGCTTAAATGGGCCATTATTCTTTGGCTCAGAGGTTAATTTCCTTGAAGTATTTGATGCTGAAAACGATAACCAAGATGTGATTATTGATTTTCAAAATTCACGAGTGGCAGATCATTCAGCGTTAGAGGCTATCGATACCTTAGCTAAACGTTATGTGGTTGCGGGGAAACGTCTGCCTTTACGTTACTTAAGCCAAGATTGTAAAGCCCTACTCCTAAAGCACTTGATTTGGTTGAAATTTACCTTATTGAAGATCTGCACAACAAAGTGGCCGACGATAAATTAGACTAAACGGACATAATACCAATGCCAATAATTATCTGGTCATTCAGCGGGAGCTACTCAGGCTTTCCATTTCTTTGTTGCATTGTTTTACAAGGGAACAACCATTCTTTCAACAATGCGCCTCAAACTGGAAAACCTGAGAGGCTCTGATTGAGCACATAATTAATGGAATTGATATAAAAAAAGGGGTGATTGAATATTCAATCACCCCTTTTTTATTATGATTAGCCCTAATACAAGAGCAAAAATTTTAGTTTACACTTTACGCTTATCTGCAAACTTACTCATGACTTTATCAAATTTAGGCTTAACCACTAATTGGCAATAAGGTTGTTCACCATGCTTTGCAAAGTAGTCATCATGATAATTTTCAGCAGGATAAAATGTGTCAAACGCACTGATTTCGGTCACTATCGGCCTAGGCCAAAGTTGTTGTTCAGTTAACGCATGAATAAATCGGTTTGCAGCATCTACTTGTTCACTATTATGGGCAAAAATAGCTGAACGATACTGTGGCCCTTTATCATTACCCTGTTGATTAAGTGTGGTCGGATCGTGGCTTTCAAATAGTACGCTAAGTAAGATGTCAAATTGAATAACCGCAGGGTCAAATTCAATATGAACCACTTCTGCATGAGCTGTTTTACCAGAACACACTGCGTCATAATTTGCATCTTTTGCTTCACCGCCACAATAACCTGATTTAACACTTAGCACGCCATTAAGTTGAGCAAAAATAGCCTCAACACACCAAAAACACCCAGCGCCAAAAGTGGCCTTTTGGAAAGAAGCTACCGCCGAACTTGATTGCGCTAACTCATCACGGGATTTAAAAATCATCGATACTGAATTAACACAATGACGAACATTATTATCCGTTAAATGCTCGCCTTCAAACACATGACCTAAATGACCGCCACATTGTGCACAGGTGATTTCGGTTCGATGACCATCAGCATCAGGAGTATGTTCTACTGCGCCCTCGATTTCATCATCAAATGCAGGCCAGCCACAATGTGCATTAAATTTATGTTCACTGTTATAAAGAGGTGCATGGCACTTTTTACATAAATAAACGCCTTGCGCATCATGATCAACATATTCACCGCTGAAAGGCCGTTCTGTACCTTTTTGTTCAATTACATATTTTTCAAATTCGGTTAAATTATTCATTGTCGGCTCTCATTGAGTTGTTTGTCGCAAATATTAACAAAGGATACGTGAGATCCGCAGTATCAGTTCAACCAATACAACATGAAGACACGCAAAGAATTGCGACAAAGTGTGACTAAGGTTACCATTAGCAGTGGGTCAACACACTAATAAGAAAATATAATGAAACTAAATACAATTGATTACTTAGCACCAGATAGCGCTGAGCGCTTTGTTGAATCGCTTCAACAAACAGGTTTTGGGGTACTATCGAATCACCCTATTCAAAAGCAACTTGTCGAAGACATTTATAAAGAGTGGTACAACTTTTTCCAATCTGAACAAAAACATGACTTTTTGTTCAAGTCAGAAACACACGATGGATTTTTTCCTGCATCGATTTCTGAAACAGCCAAAGGTAACAATGTAAAAGATATCAAAGAATATTATCATGTGTATCCTTGGGGCCGTATTCCTGATTCACTTAGATCCAATATTCTTGCATATTATGAACATGCCAACACCCTAGCTGCGGAATTACTCAGTTGGATTGAAAAATACACACCTGCAGATGTTGCGGCAAAATATACGATTCCACTACCAGACATGATTGCACAAAGCCAACAAACCTTGTTGCGGATTTTACATTATCCACCAATGAAAGGTGATGAAGAAATGGGCGCTATCCGCGCTGCAGCGCATGAGGACATTAACCTCATCACTATATTACCTGCAGCAAATGAACCTGGATTACAAGTGAAAACCAAAACCGGTGAATGGATTGACGTACCTAGCGATTTTGGCAGCATCATTATTAACATCGGTGACATGTTGCAAGAAGCATCGGGTGGCTATTTCCCTTCGACATCACATAGGGTAATCAACCCTGAAGGGGCAGACAAAACCAAATCACGGATTTCATTACCGCTGTTTTTGCATCCGAATCCAGAAGTCGTGTTATCAGAGCGTTATACCGCTGACAGCTATTTACAGGAAAGATTACGTGAATTAGGCGTTATTTAAGCATTAATGCTTCATTTAGCAATGATACTAAGCGCCTTCGGGCGCTTTTTTTATGCATTTAATCTGCTAACGAGGTAGAATATCACTTTTGTATTTATTGTATTTACTCTCCGGTTTATAAGGCAACATCATGGCAATTCAGTGGTATCCAGGACACATGCACAAAGCACGTAAAGAGATCGAGGAGGCAATGCCTCAAGTGGATCTCGTTATTGAAGTGCTCGATGCACGTATTCCATACAGCAGTGAAAATCCGATGGTGTCACAACTACGTGGTGATAAACCCTGCATTAAATTACTGAATAAATCTGATTTAGCCGATCCTAAGGTTACCGCCCAATGGATTGAATACCTAGAACGTGAACAAGGCGTTCAGGCATCAGCAATCACAAGTTTACAACCCAGTATGGTAAAAAGCATTCCTGATCTTTGCCGTAAACTGGTGCCACACCGTGACATTATGGAAAAAGACATCCGCACCATGATCATGGGTATTCCTAATGTTGGTAAATCTACAATTATTAATACCTTAGCGGGTCGCACTATAGCCAAAACAGGTAATGAACCTGCAGTCACAAGACGTCAGCAACGTATTAACTTACGTAACGGAATCGTACTATCGGATACTCCGGGCATTTTATGGCCAAAGGTAGACAATGAAGCCAGTAGCTATCGCCTTGCTGTCACTGGTGCAATTAAAGATACCGCTATGGAATACGAAGATGTGGCAATGTTTGCTGCTGGCTATTTCCTTAAAGCCTATCCCGACGAAATTTGCGAACGTTATAAGCTTCAATCGCTACCCGCCAGCGATATCGAATTACTCGAAGCTATCAGTCGTTCCCGCGGAGCACTTCGCCCTGGCGCACGAGTTGATTACCATAAAGTATCTGAACTCTTACTACATGAATACCGCTCAGGGAAAATCGGACTATTAAGCCTTGAAACTCCAGCGATGGCTGAAGTAGAAAAAGAGGAAGTTGCACGTAAATTAGCTGAGAAAGAACTCATTAAACAGCAGAAAATAGAGCAAGAGAAACTTAAACGCTCCGGTAAACGTTATAACGATTAAGCCGAACAAAGTCTAGGTCGTCAACATCAATGCCGGCCTAGCACTTATCATTCAGAGTGAACAGCCATGCTTAAGTAGTTTGAATGAAGTAACCATGCTTAAGTAGCCTGAATTAAGTAACCATAATTAATTAACCTAGATAAGTAGCCTTAGTTAAGTCTTCTTAGTTAATTGATTATATTTCAACGTTTAGCTAACTTAACCGCCAATGCCATTAAACTGGCTTCAAGTAAATCGATAACCATCTCAAATCCTCGCTCACCACCATAATATGGGTCAGGTACTTCTTCGACTAACGAATCACCATAGCTTAATATCAACTGTAATTTATATCGTAAATGGACAGGACACCTTTGTTTCAAATCAGCTAAATTGGCAAAGTCTGCCGCTAAAATCAAATCAAATCGTTCAAAATCAGCATCGATAACCTGCCGAGCTGTCATTCCTGAAAAATCAAGTCCGCGCTTGTTGCCAGCAATAATACTGCGACTATCCGGAGCATGCCCTTGATGATAAGCAATAGTCCCTGCAGAATCGATATCAAGTTGAAGCGAGTGACGTTTCATTTGTTGCCTAAACACTGCCTCTGCAGTCGGCGAACGGCAAATATTGCCCATACAGACAAACAACACCGAGCGAACATTTAAAAGATATTTATCATCGATCATTGATAACCGCCATTATCTCCAGTTTTATATCATCACTTAATCATGTTGCCGATACCTTAACCGGGGTTATGATCATTACTAATTGTAGTTCTACATTTAGTTTTACCATTATTATTTAATAATACACCACGCAACATGTCAGCAAGTTTGAGCGTTATTGTGATGGCCTTTGGCGTAGAAAAGTAGCAAATCTTGGTGTCCCTTTTTGAGTTAAGCCTAAATATTGATAAGTAATTATCGAACCAACTAAAGGTGGATTTTCTCGTTGTTTATCGCTTAAACCACTGCCTATATTAAACACGATCCCTGCAGGTGTTTTTACGATTAACGCACCTAGCTTACCTCTATATTTACCTTTACCTTCTGTATGACCAATCACTACAGCTTCAGCGTCATATTTGGGTTTGAGCTTAACAATATACTCACTGCGGCCGACAGTATAATGCGCTTGCTGATAATGTAACATCAATCCTTCACCGCCAGCATTAACGACGGAATCAAGCAGTGTAAACAGAGCTTCCGTTGAAACCACTGGACCCTGCTTAATGACCTGTAAATGTATGGAGGCCGTTTGTTCTACCAACATTTTCATTGCTAAATAGCGATCAATAAAAGGGCCGGAATGACGTGGTAAATCAAACATCATAAACTTGACTTCCAGCCACTCTTTATCAGGTACTTGCTGACGTCGAACCAATGCAGAAATATCTTCGAAACGATTACGACCTAACCAAAGTTCACCGTCAATAGCAGTATTAGGAAAACCAAGGGTAAACGACGCAGGTAGAGTCACTTTTCGGCCACTGCGAGTCAGCATATTACTGCCATCCCAATAGCCTCGAACGCCATCGAGTTTCTCGCTGATTAAGTATTCAGTGACGTCGATATCTTGTTGATACTTTGTTGCTAACTGAATAAGAGGAATTGATAACACTTCACTCTTTATCGTAAAGCAATGCAGTGAACTAATGACCAAAATTAAAATATAAGGTAGCTTACGCATGTGCAATCCTTGCTAATAATAAAATCCATTTAGTGTCTTTTCGTTTTTGTTCAAAAGTTTATTTCAATGCCTCAAGTGTTTACTGTATTGGGCATCAAGTCACTTCCGAGCAATACCGCTCAAAACACTGTTATAACACCTGCCATTCGTGACGAAAGACTTACGCCTGTTTAAAATGATTATCTGTAATGTTAAGTGAGCCTAGTACAAACAGAAGAATTATCCATTCATTGGTCGGGCTTATTTTGATATAAATCGATGCATGATGAGGGCAGATATCAGCACAACGATAAATGTTTTTTCTGCTCTACAGCACATCATAAGACCGAAATAACCGCTGGATGCATATGAACAGAATGTTACAATCTACGGAATGAACATCAAAAAGATAATGAGCAAAATGAAACCAGAGAACAATCATGGTCTAAAACGCGTATTTCGAGCGACAGGATTTTCAATGCTAGGGCTAAAGTCAGCGTGGAAAAATGAAGCGGCATTCAGACAAGAAACCGTGCTTGCTTGCCTAATGCTACCTATTGCACTACTACTCAATATCAGTAGTACTGATCGTATTTTGCTTATCATGACTGTGTTAATTGTATTGATTGTAGAATTGTTGAACTCCGCTATTGAAGCGGTAGTTGATCGGATTGGTGATGAGATCCATCCACTCAGTGGTCAGGCAAAAGACATTGCTTCTGCAGCAGTCTTTATCAGTTTAGTATTATGTGCCATCACTTGGGGCATCGTTATTTGGCCATTACTGTTTTAATAACAGCCAGACGAATATCATTTAGTGTGCTTAGCGGTAGTCAAAATTGAAATGGCTTGTTCAATATAAGCAAGTCTTTCATTTTCAGCCCAATAAGCAGCATACACATGCCGATGGATACATTTTGCATCATCGACAACATACAGAGTCCCGTTATCTAAATAAGGCTGTATGAGTGCCTCAGGCAAAAATGCACATCCGCCGTTATTAAGTATAAAGTCCAACGCCATACGAGCAGAACTTGTATGTAATACCGGCAAAGGTAACATGGTAAAATCCTGAGCATGAGTGATATTAAAGGCAGTCCCCCAATCTACTTTTATATAAGGTAAAGTAGGTGTTTGAGTAAGCTTAACGCCTGCTTGTTTGCAGACTAAATACAATTTTACTTCAGCAAGCTTAACTAATATAACGCCATCAAGCTTTGGAGGATCAAACGTAATCGCAATATCTAAGGTTCGTTCAATAAGTTGACGAGTCATTACTACTGCAGGTAACACATCCGTTCTTAAAGCCACTCCTTCCAAGCCTAAATGTAATGGCTGTAAAAAACCTTGTAAAAAAGCATCCCAAATATTATCGCCAGCCGACAACGCTAACTGAGCACTGTGCTGCTGATTTAAAATAATATCTTGTTTTGCTCTTTCCCAGGCGTTAAGCACGGCCTCAGCATGGCCGAGCATTCTTTCACCTGCCGGAGTTGGTTGAATGTTGTTACGTAAGCGTTCAAATAACTCTATACCCAGAATATTTTCTAATTGCTTTATCCTAAAACTGACAGCACTTCGAGTGAGGTATAGATTTTCAGCCGCTTTACCAAAGTGTCGAGTACGGGACACTTCTAAGAAGGTTTTTAATAAATCTGTATCCATAAAAATTCTTTACCATTAAGGACAAAATATTTTGATTTAAAAAATGATAATACTAGCCAATACTCCAGTTGCAAATCTTTATATCTCATAATCTAGAAGGTATTAGCCATGTCTCAGCAATCATTTATCAATGCAAAACAAGGTATTGATGCTAACACCAATGGTCATAGCAACAGTTTTCAATCTACTAAACGCTTCTATGATGACGTGAATTTCCCAAAAGGATTTAAACGTTGTGGTGATTTTACCAATAAGGAAGCTGAGTTGCTTGAACAACACGGTCAAGCAATGAAAAATTTAGCCGATGGCTCGCAGTTACCTTGTCATGTTGACGAAGACCAATTTGTTAACGTTTTACAGGGTAAAAAACCTGCAACAACACCAATGGAGCTATTGTGGTCTAAATATTGTCGTCTAGCAAAAGGCAAACCATTTTATGCTGTTGTTGGGACAATTCACGCGCCAGCAAGCTCTAAAGTTGAAATTGAATTTGACGATGTAGAAGAAGATGCTTCTGACACCGATGAGTCAGAATAAACTATCTTTCAACGGCTAAAGTCGCCACATGTAACATATTTGTTACACGAGTAGTAAAAGTAGAGTCAACATCCTGCTCTACTTTTCTTGTTCTGTCACATTTTTGTCACCCACCGCAGCTACGCCAATGCTCTGGCGCCTTTATCCGTGTTGACTTTTCGCTGGAATGGTTGTTTTTACACCGTTGAGTTCAAGCTATTAACGAAAACTTGATTTAGCGCAATAATTCTATACAAATACTTCACATTTAGTAGCAAGATGCTAGTATATGCACTGAACAGTTTGTCGTTTTTATTTTAACTTAATGTTTATGGCTGCGCATTTTGATAATCCTTATTTGGGATATCAGCGCTGAATAGGTTAGGTATTAAATTCGACAAAAGCATCATATGAAGACGCATATCCTGTGATATAGAAAAAATAATAAATGCGGAGTTTCAATGATAAGATCTTTTATTTGTATAGTGTTGTTGATATTAGGTACTCGAACTGCTGCGGCAGAAACGGAGCTATCAACTAACAACTCAACAGTTACCGACAAATATACCCTTGATATCGGTATGTTTTATGCTAATTCAGATTCAAACTTCATCGCTACAAACCCTAAAACAGGCGGAACATTCCCGGTAGACTTTGAAGATGAACTGCTACTTGCTGAAGAGCAATACTTACCCTACTTTGAATTCACATTCTCTTTCAACCAACGCCATAGTATTTATATTGATTGGAAGTCGTTGGATCGCAAAGCAGACACTGAAACGGTATCAGAAGATTTTATTCTTGAAGATATTGATGGAAAAGACTACCTGATTGAAACTGGCGCCAAGCTGAATACCGAACTCAATATTGATATTCTGCGAATTGGCTATGGTTATGACATATGGCAAGGAACTCATTACGCTGTTGGAGTATCCGTTGGTATACATACCATGTTTATCGAAACCGCTTTTAAAGGCACTATCGGTATTTGCGTGCCAGACTCAACCTTAACCAGTTTATGCAACGATGCAGTAGCAACACCTGAAGTGATAGACGATACTCTAACGGCGCCTCTACCAGACATTGGCCTTTACGGCTCTTACGAATTTTATCCTGGTTGGACATTTGATGCTCACGCCCAATATTTTGCTATCAAATATGATGATGTAGATGGATCACTTATCGATATCCGTTTAGGTGTTGAAGCTAAGGTTTGCGATAATTGGTCATTAAAACTGGCTTACAACTATTATGATGTTGATGTCACAATCGAAAAAACACGTAATGTCGGTAATATTGAACAGCGTACTTTTGATTACAATATAAACTACAGCTTTACTGGCCCAATGTTTGCTGTCTCTTACGTTTTTTAATATGATTCAAGTCACTAAAAAAGCATCTTCGGATGCTTTTTTGTTATTTGTATCACTATAATATCATGGTACAAACTCTGCTATTATTGTTATATTTACTTCAATTGTAGATTTTTTAAAGTCTTTCCTTAGCCCGGATCATGAGGCACTTAATGTCGAACACTCTACTGCAAACCGCTGCAGCCAATTTGAAAAAAGCTGTTCCGTTAATGTTAAAATATAGAATACCCACAACACCAACAAACTACGCGCTTTGGTATGCTTACGTGGGAGAACAAAACCCGTTACTTAATCAAGAGTTAGATACTGCAGTAAAACAAAATCAAACCTGTTCACCAGTGACCAGCGAATTGTTATATCGTAAACATGTGGCTGATCCGGTTGAGCTAGATGTGCGCGACATGCGTAAGAACCTTGATGCTATGGTATGTGAATTATCTCAGTCACTCAAAGATACTAATTTGGACACTGAGACATTTCAAAATCAAATTGATAAAGATTTTAAAAAATTAAGCGATCTTGAAAATCAAGGTTTCTCTCTCGAGCAAGTGATTGGTATTATTAGAAATATCGTTAAAGAATCTTCCAGCATCCGTTCTAGTACCGTGAGTTTTACCGAACAACTCCAAAAAGCTCAATCAGAGATTGATACTCTCAAAACTCGTTTAGCTGAATCTGAAAAAGACATGCTATTTGACGCCCTAACCAATGTGTTAAATCGCCGTGCATTTAACACTGACATTGAAGCGCAAATAAGTTCAGCCCCTGCGGGTACCTGCATGATTTTAATTGATATTGATCACTTTAAAACCTTCAACGATAATTTTGGTCATCAACTTGGTGATTTAGTCCTAAAAACCGTTGCGAAACGGATCCAAGAAGCCTGCCGTGACGGAATTAAATTGTACCGTTTTGGTGGTGAAGAGTTCGCCATTATTGTGCCAAGTAGTCAGTTTAGAGTTGCTAGACAATTAGCTGAAGGCATTCGCAGAGCGCTCGAAAAACTCAGTGTCAAAGACAGACGCAGTGACAAGGTTATTGATTCGATAACCGCATCTTTTGGTGTTGCTGAATGGAAACCTAAGCAAAATGTATCGCAATTAATTGAAGTAACCGATAAGTTACTGTACGAAGCAAAACGCTTAGGTCGTAATAGAGTGATGCCAATCGCAAACTAATCATTCTGGTAATATCAATTGATTGATCGCCCGCTTTTGCCTGCTCATACTGAAAAGCTAACTGCGGGCAAAGTTGGGCTTAATATTTTCGACTACGAATTACTTCGGTAATTGCAGATAACTCGCGGCATGTTCAGCTGTTGCATTGGCTAAATGAGGCACATAACCTAAAAATGGTCCCTGCATCATCTGCTGTAAACTGTTGAGGTTATCGTCAATAAAAGCCATATCAGGGTCCACTTGATTAGCAACCCACCCCGCTATCGACAATCCGTCGGCCAACACAGCCTCTTGAGTTAATAACGCATGGTTTAAACAGCCTAGTTTCATGCCTACAACTAAAATAACCTCAACCTGAGATATCGCCTGTTGACCTTGAACCAGCTGAATTTGTTGTAGCTTGGCGTGCAATAATTTAACAGTCTCAGATAAATACTCACCATTACCTAGTGGTAAACGCCAGCCACCAGCACCTTCTATCAAGGCAAAATCTGCATCTAACATCGCGGGATGGTACATAGTATCAAGTACACGTTGAGCCGTTAATGTTTGATTAGTTTGTTTGGCAGCAATGTGCGGCGCTATAGCGGGTTCAAAACAAATAGGATTCACCACTTGATACGGTAAATCCATATTCGACTGAGCTATTAGCATTAAGGCATCACTGTTGCGTAAGCCCACGTCGGTGGATATACATCCTGATGCTATCGGTTTAAAGCCGCATTTATGGCCTTGAGCCTTGGATAATAATGCAGCCGAAACTAAGGTTTTACCGCTGTCGGTATCGGTTCCTGTCACAAAGTACAACATCGTTTCAACCTCGCTTGGCGCGGATATACGCAATTTGATAAGTTAATGGCAAGCCTTTATCGGTACGCATTGTTTCTGCAAGTACGATGCGTTGCTGCCATTGTTGCTTTGTGAGTGGCTGATGTTGTGTTGCATTGTTTTCGTCTTGTTGAGCAAACGACGCACCCACACCCTTTATTGAGTACAGCAAGCTGCGCAAATCATCAAAATACACGCTAATACTCTCAACATGGATATCAATGCTGTGCCAATCATCCACAGTCGTATGAGATGCACTCAATGCGGCATTAAGTGCCGATACGGAATAAAATGGGTTAACTCTAAAGCCTAATGTTTGTAATTCAGCCAAACTGCCATCAACAACTACACTAAGATGACACTCACCATTTTGTCGCAATACTCGATGAAACTCAGCAAATGCTTGTGGTAACGTTTGGCACCATTGCAAGGCTAAATTAGAATAGATACTGTCAATGGAAGCACTCTGTAATCCAAGCGCCTGTGCGTCGCTGCATATCGGTAAATAATCAGGGTGTTGTTTGGTTAATTGCTTAAGCATGCCATGAGCGATATCAACCGCAACGACCTGCTTAACATCAAAGGCATGAAAACTCGTACCAGGACCGGCACCGACATCAAGTAAGGTGCCAAATAGATGCGCATTGTCTAATAATTGCTTAGCGGTAATACGTTGTAATACATCATGTTGCTTGTAATGAGATGCGGCGATTGAAAATTTGCTTGCCACTGGATTATCTAACGTCATGAGAGTCTCATTGATACGATTTATTTAGCCACTGTTTGTGGCGCTAATGCACCTAGCTTTGCGTCAGTATCACTATATTGGTGAATAAGCTGAGTTAAAGTGCTCACAAGTGATTGAATATCAGAAGCTTTATGCTGTGCATTTAAAGTAATACGCAAACGCGCCTGTCCTTTTGGCACGGTTGGTGAACGAATAGCACCAACTAAAAAACCTTGTTGTTTTAACTGCTGCGCAATAGCGATAACCTGATGATTATCACCGATCATAATCGGTTGAATTGCGGTAGTAGAAGACGTAATACTCAATTTATTTACTAATGCGAGTTGCCTAAACAATGCAATATTAGCCGTTAATTGTTCCAATAATTCTGGGTGAGTTTGTTGCCAATTAATTGCCGCTAATGCTAATTGAGCATTGGCTGGCGATAAAGCGGTTGAGTAAATATACTCACGACACGTCGCAACCAAGTAATCAATCACTTCTGCGGAGGCTAAAATAGCGGCGCCTTGGCAGCCTAGCGCCTTACCAAAGGTGACGACTTGAATATCGACATTATCGGCATTAACAAACGAGCTTGGTAATACCCCAAAACCATGGGCATCATCAACAATGAGCCAACAGCCATGTTGCTTACATAAATCCGATAGCTCAACAATGGGGGCTATGTCGCCGTCCATACTGAATACGCTCTCGGTAACCACTGCGGTATTGGGATTTCGTTCAATAATGCGTGCAGCGCTATTGATTTCGTTATGCAAAAATCGGCTAATTTTGCTGCCGCTGTCTTTTAAACCGTCAATGACAGAGGCATGCACCAATTTATCAGCAATGACCGTATCATCGGGGTTAAACAAGGTTTTCATTAACGCGCTATTGGCACTAAAGCCTGAACTAAACAGCATACAAGCTTGGTGACCGGTAATCTCACATAAACCTTGTTCCAGCGCCACATGGGCTTGGCTATAACCACTTACGAGCGGTGATGCCCCACTGCCCACACCATATACTGTTGCACCGTCGTAAAGTGCTTGTGCTAACGCTGGTTCATGGGCTAAACCTAAATAATCATTGTGACTAAAATCAATCAATACAGACTGTTGCGACGTTGCTGTCACATGTCGCTGGCGTAAAAGACCTGCTGCGTTTAGTTCAGCAAGCTTTTCACTTATCCTTAAAGCTATTGGGTGTTTCCCAATCGCAGGCAGACCTAATGACGTCATGCTTAATTACAGCGCTGCTGCGTCAAAAAACTGCTTGGTCGACTTATCTTGTATGGCGTTAGCTTTGGCTAATAATGCGTTATCTGTTTCAATGTGGGCTTGCGGGCCTTGTTCCGGGTGCAAACCTAAACGACGGAACAAATTCATATCATCGTTTTCTTCTGGGTTTGCTGTAGTTAATAGCTTACAACCGTAGAAAATAGAGTTAGCACCAGCAAAGAAACACATAGATTGAAGTTCATCACTCATGCTTTCTCGTCCTGCAGATAAACGCACCCGCGACTTAGGCATAATAATGCGGGCTACAGCAATGGTGCGCACAAATTCAAGCGGGTCAAGATCATCTATATTCTCAAACGGCGTACCGGCCACTTTGACTAACATGTTGATTGGCACCGAATCTGGATGTTGTTCTAAATTGGCCAATTGTTGCAATAAACCGGCGCGATCTGTGGCTTGTTCGCCCATTCCAACAATGCCGCCAGAACAGACTTTCATCCCAGATGCACGTACGTTTGTTAGCGTATCTAAGCGACTTTGATAGGTGCGAGTGGTAATAACGTCGCCGTAATATTCTGGTGAGGTATCAAGGTTATGGTTGTAGTAATCCAAACCAGCATCGGCTAATTTCCCGGCCTGCTCAGATGACAACATGCCTAATGTCATACAGGTTTCCATGCCTAAGGCACGAACATCTTTTACCATTTGCGTTAAATATGGCATATCTTTGTCACGCGGGTTACGCCAGGCTGCCCCCATACAAAAACGCGATGCTCCAGCAGCTTTAGCACTTTTAGCCTCGGTTAATACTTTATCAATTTCAAGCAAACGTTCTTTTTCAAGGCCAGTGTCATAGCGTGCGCTTTGTGGACAATATTTACAGTCCTCAGGGCATGCACCGGTTTTAATTGATAAAAGACGGCTTATCTGCACTTCGTTAGGGTCAAACGTTTCACGATGAATACTGTGAGCCTTAAACAATAAATCATTCATAGGCAGCGCAAACAATGCTTCAATTTGTGCTTTTTGCCAATCGTGACGAACTTCAGCTAACGACATGGTTCATTCCTTTATTTTGATTTTATGTTGGCTAGGATACCCTGAGCCCGTAAACTGTCAACGCAACAACCACTTTGCGCTTTACTAGTGGTCAAATGATGAGCACCTATAATTATGGCACTTCCCGACACAAATACCACTATCGATTACGCTTTCGATGCACAACATATATGGCACCCTTATACCTCTATGACCCAGTCTCTGCCTGTATATGGAGTCGTTTCCGCTCAAGGTTGCGAGTTGACTTTAGACGATGGCAAGGTACTTATAGATGGCACCAGTTCGTGGTGGTCTTGTGTCCATGGTTATAGTCATCCGACCATTTTAACGGCTATGCAAAAGCAGTTATCACAACTGAGTCATGTGATGTTTGGTGGCATAACCCACCAGCCAGCCATTGAAACCTCAAAACGCTTAGTGCAGATGACGAGTGATAATTTAACTAAGGTTTTTTTAGCCGACTCGGGCTCAATTGCAGTAGAAGTTGCATTAAAAATGGCGCTGCAATATTGGCAAGGCCGAAATCAACCACAAAAGCAGCGGATTATGACCGTAAAAAGTGGTTATCATGGCGATACCTTTGCCGCGATGAGCGTATGTGATCCTGATGGTGGAATGCACACCATGTTCGGTAATAATGTCACTGAACAAGTCTTTATCCCTGCGCCAACGTCTAAGTTTAATGACCCCCTTAACCAAACAGATTCACTAGCTTTAGATGCTGCATTTGCTCAACATCACCAAGATATTGCAGCCGTAATTATTGAGCCCATCATGCAAGGCGCTGGCGGAATGCGTTTTTACTCCCCAGCGTATCTGACTAAACTTCGTCAACTTTGCGACCAATACGATGTGCTACTGATTTTAGATGAAATAGCGACTGGATTTGGCCGCACCGGCACCCTATTCGCTTATGAACATGCCAATATTGAAGCGGATATTTTGTGTGTTGGTAAGGCCTTAACCGGTGGATATATTAGCCTCGCGGCCACCTTATGCAGTGACGAAGTAGCTAATGGTATTAGTGACTCACCTGCAGGTGTATTTATGCACGGTCCTACCTTTATGGGTAATCCATTGGCATGTGCAGCAGCGACCGCCAGCTTAGATTTATTGCTCCAAGGTGAGTGGCAACAACAAGTTAGCGCAATTGAATCTCAGCTTAAGCAAGAACTTGCTAGTGCGATAGATTTACCGCAAGTGAGAGATGTCCGTGTGTTAGGGGCTGTTGGGGTAATTGAAATGGTCAATACAGTCAATACAGCTGAATTACAACAAGCCTTTGTTGAGCTTGGTGTCTGGGTAAGACCATTTAATAAATATATTTATCTTATGCCGCCCTACACCATCAGTGCTAAGCAATTAAATAAGCTAACCTCATCCATGCTCACGGTCGCAAAAGGCATTGATGCCACACCTGTTAAGACTCAATTTATTAGTCACGGTTAATCGCATTAAGAGGAGTACTTTTTTGTACATCTGACTTGAGGTAATCAAATGCTAATTAACCGCAACTTGGGATAAGTGTTAATGAGTATTTTCGTTAGTTGGTTAGTAATAAAGGCCGTTGATTCTCTCATCGGCCCCATATAAGCTATACAGTGGCTCGCTCTGACACTATTTCTCCATCATGTTCATTATCATCAAGCCATTTTAGTTTTGATAATGGATAGCCTAAAAACCATTTAGCTCGTTCGAGTACAATGCGAGTTTTAATGTGTTTTATCCGCAAATCTGTTTGATCACTTAATTCTGAGCACACTTCATTAAGCTTTTTAAGATTAGGAAAACAACTTAACGAAATATAATCCACATCGCCACTCAATTGCATGCAATCCATAATCTCTGGGATCTCGTGAATACGGCTAACAAATCGTCTTCTCGATGGCGCACTATTATCTTCTAAAGTAAATTCTATATAAGCCAACACGTGCTCACAAAGCTGATCTAAGTTAACGTCGGCATGTAAATTTCTAAAATAGCCTGCCTCTTTTAATGCTTTGACTCTTTGAAAACATGCGCTAGGCGATAAGTTTACTTTTTCAGCTAATTCAATATTGGTAAGCGCACCTTCTAAGTGCAAGGTGGATAATATTTTTTTATTGTAGCTGTCAATCTTCATTTTTTTCTTCATATTGCCAACCTATCGAATTTAGTGGGTTTCCTATACTGAATCATCTGTATTTAAATTACCAAAATAACCATATTCACGCTAAATACAATAAATAATTTTCGCATTCATACCCAACTACAAAATATTATTTTGCAAGTAAAGCTGCAAAATGGCTGCAAGTCATTATTTTTAACAATCTGATTACGATTCACAATAACTAATATAACCCCAAAGAGGGAACGGTCATGAGAAAAAGTACCACTACAGTTCTTACAAAAAAATCTTTTGTGGCAGCAGCAATTTCAATGGCCTTGTGCTCTCCCTTAATGGCTGAAGAAGCCCAAGATCCAGAAAGTAACACCATCGATACTACTGGTGTTGAACGTATTTCAATTACGGCTCGAGGCCGTACTGAGACGTTACAAAACGTTCCAGACTCAGTCACCGCGTTTAGTGCCGATATGATTGAAAACCAGCGCATCACCAGTTTTCGCGATGTTGCCGACATGACCCCAAACCTAAGCCAACTGGATAACTTTCGCCCAGGTTTAGCGCGCATTACTATCCGCGGACTTATCACTCCACAAGTTGGCGATGCCCCACTCGCGTTTGTGGTCGATGGTGTCACCGCACCAGATTTAGAATTCATCAACCAAGATTTGGTCGACATTGAACGTATTGAAGTCATGCGCGGTGCCCAAGGCGCCCTGTACGGCAAAGGTGCTGTTGGCGGCGCGGTCATTGTTACCACCAAAAAGCCTACTGAAGATATTGAAGGTTCGGTAAAAGGCTCTATTGGTAATGGCAATACTTATAAACTTAGTGGCGTTGTATCAGGTTCGCTTAACGAGTCAGACAACGCATTTTTTCGGGTTGGCGGTTACACCAAAAATACCGATGGTTTAATCGATAACGTTTTTTTAAATGACCAAGCAGATTATTTATCCGAAAAATCTGTGTTTGCACAACTTGAATTTGATTTATTTGAAGAAACCAGTTTAAACCTTCGTGGACGTTACACCACCAGTGACGCTGGATTTGCTTATTATCAAAATGTGTCAGAAGACACTATCGAAGACTTTAATCTACCTACCTCAAACAATATATATAACAACGACCAACGTGATGTTTACGAATTAAGCGCTAAGTTGAGCCAAGATTACGACCTCGGTACCTTTGATTTTATTACGGCCTACAGCAATTCAACTAACGAGCATTTTTACGATGGTGACTACTCTGCTGATGCAACTTTTATTGATGAAGATGGGTTTTTCCGAGCTCCATTTGCTACTGAAGGTTTGTTTGATGTTGAATCCTTCACGCTAGAATCGCGTTTTACCTCTCGCAGTGACCAAGCGCTTCGATGGGCAGTATCGGCCTTTTATCAAGATAAAAAACGTGATAATACCATTAACTTTTTTGATGATTTCGCCGGCGACACCCCAGAATCTCGATCAGATTTTACCAACGACAGCATCTATTTTGTTATCGCTGATAAAAATACTAGCAACGCTTGGGCATTAGCAGGACAAACAAACTACGACGTCACCGATAAACTTGAACTGACTACCGCATTACGTTTCGATAAAGACAAACGCGAATCTTATGACCCAAATGCTCCTGACGCCACATTTGCAGAGCAAACCTTCAGTCAATGGCAGCCTAAAGCGACGCTTGCTTATCAAATGACCGAAGATTTACTGATGTTTGCCGGTTATTCAAAAGGCTTTAGAAGTGGTGGGTTTAATGAGCCAGCTGAAGGCATCGATCGAAACTTTAAAAAAGAAGTATCAGACAGCTATGAAGCAGGGTTTAAAACATCTTTGTTTGACAATCACCTAACCTTAAATGGCGCCGCGTTTTGGATTGATCAAACTGATGCGCAAATCACTCAATTTAATGTTGATACTTTCACCCTAGAAAACCTCTCGATTGATAACGTGGTGACTAAAGGGCTTGAGTTAGAAGCAGATTTAGCACTGATGGAAGATTTAGATGTCCGTTTTAGTGTGGGTATCATCGATTCTGAAATCAAAGAATTTGCTCGTCAACCTAGTTTAGAAGGTAAACCTCAATTCTTCGTGTCTGACTATAATTATGGCCTTTCAGTCAATCATAGTTATGAATTGAATGGTAATTGGACCTTGATGTCCCGTGCCGATATTCAAGTTGTGGGTCCGCAGTCATTCTCTATCGATATTCCTGATATACGCTCGTCAGCATCAACGACCTTGAACCTTGGTTTAGGGGTTAAATCTCAAGACTGGACAGTACAAGTTTATGTCAATAACGCGACAGATGAGCGCACTATTGAAGACTTATTTTTATTTGGTGATGGTGTAACCGATCTTGCACGTCAACCTAATAAACCGCGTAGCTTTGGTATTGAAGCGATTTACAACTTCTAACCATTCGCTCATTGTGTTGTATGGCTCCAACATTGGAGCCTTAATTTATTAGGGACAAGCATGCCAGATCACACATCTCTTCATGGTTTACTCGAAGATTATGCTACAACACCGGTTCCAGAGAGCAAGACCCACAATGGCTGGAGCATTGGCATGGTCAATGGCGGACTGGCTTTTGCAGTACCGGGGTTAATTACCGGCTTAGAAATTGGTTCAGCATTAGGACTAGAGCAAAGTATTTATGCCTTTTTACTGGGCGGACTCATATTGTCCATACTCGGCACCATCACAGGTATCGTCGGAATGAAAAACCGACTCAGCTCCTGTATGACGATGAAATTTGTATTCGGTTTACAAGGTGCAAATATTGTCAGTCTTGCATTTGTGATATCACTACTAGGCTGGTATGGCGTCAATATCAATTTATTTAGCGATGTCACTGAGCAGCTATTATTACAGCTATTTCAAACTTCCCCGTCGATTTGGGTCATTGATGTGGTATCAAGCTTCTTTATTACCATTACCACCATCTGGGGCTTTAAAATTATTGAGCGAGTATCGAGCTTATTTGTTCCTATCCTGTTTATGTTAGTGGCTTATATGCTGTACAAAAGTATTGGATTTGTTACTGATCCTTCTGACGTTGCCGCAGAATTTACTGCCAGTAGCTTCACTTTTGGTGAAGCAGTATCTGCCGTGGTTGGTAGCTTTATTGTGAGTGTGGTATTGATGCCAGACTTTAGCCGCTTTGCCGCCAAGCCAAAAGATGCCGCCATCGCTTCCTTCCTGCCCTTTTTAGGGATCAGTAATTTTGTCTATATTGCCGCCGCTATGGCCGGCCTTGCGGTCAAAAACTCAGATGTATTAGCGGTCATGCTGACGCTAGGTTTAGGCGTTAGCGCTTTTCTACTATTGATAGCATCGAGTTGGGTCACTAATGTGGTTAATTTATACAGTGCCGCACTGGGGTTTAATGCCATAAAGCCAACTTGGCATGAATGGAAAATCATTATTGGTTGCGGAATATTAGGCGCGTTTATGGCCTCACTCAATTTGCTCGACAGCTTTACCCATTTTATTTTTAGCTTGTCGATTATTTTCAGTCCTGTTGCGTCTATTTACACTGTCGATTTTTTCATTATACGTCGTCAGAGACGCTACAACATCAGTGAGCTCCCACAGGTTAATGCATTCAACATTCCCGCTATTATTGCTTGGGGGTGTGGTATCAGTGCCTCTTTGATGGCTAATCAAGGTTGGTTTACCTTAACGAGCATCGAAGTGTGCGATGCCATGTTAGTCACGGTGCCGGTGTATTTCCTAGCTCATAAATGGGCAATGAGATCTAATGCGTCCATAAGCCAATAATCGGCACAACCATTCATTCGATGCCTTTTTTATCTGCCCGCATTCATCCAATCGGGCGAGTCAGCCACAAGAGAACAATATGAAACGATTAAACCGAACTGAACTTGCAGATATTTTACATGGCTGTGTCATTTTAGGCACTGGGGGCGGCGGTGAGATTGATGAAGGATTTAAGTATATCGATAGTGCACTCGCAGCAGGTAAAACATTTAAATTAGTCAGTGTCGACGATGTGCCTGCAGGCAAAAAAATCTGCACACCTTACATGCTAGGGGCATTATCACCAATGTCGGCTGAAGAGGAAGCTGTTTATGCCAGATTACCTAAAAGCAATCAATCTTCAATGATGACCGCCTTTAAGCGCCTTGAGCAATATACTGGGGATACATTTTACGGCACTATTTGCTGTGAACTAGGTGGCTCAAATACTGCTATTTCATTCTATGTGGCTGCGATGGCTGATGGCTACATTATTGATGCTGATGTCGCAGGCCGTGCTGTACCTGAAATTACTCATTCAACTTATTACTTCAATAATATCCCTGCTGCACCGATTGTCACGGCTAATGAATTTGGTGAATGTTTTATTTGTGAAAACATCATCGATGACTTACGCGCTGAAACCGTGGTGAGAGCGTTATCGGTTATCAGTCGTAATGATATAGCAGCCATAGACCATGCAATGCCGATTGAACAGGTAAAAGACGCAGTCATTAAAGGTACCATTTCACAATCACTTGCTATAGGTAAAGCCTATCGAGAAGCTAAAGAACAAGGTATTGATATTGCCCAGGCCATTGCCAGTCATGGCGGCGGTTATGTTGGATTTAGAGGTAAGGTTAGCGAGTTTAATTTCCGTGCTCAGCAAGGGTTTACTTTAGGCGAAGTGTTGATTAATGGCACGGGTGAGTATGTAGATAATCAATATCATATCGAAATTAAGAATGAAAACCTTGTTGGCAGGTTGAATGGTCAAGTTGATGTCACCATTCCAGACTTGATTTGTATTCTCGACATGGACAACCAAAAAGCCATTACTAACCCTAATCACACTGTGGGTATGAATGTTGCTGTGGTGATATTACCTGCGCCAAAAGAATTTATGACTGAACGCGGATTACAAGCTTTTGGACCTGCTTATGTTGGGTTAACCAGTGCATTTGAACCGGCAATACCAAGATACTTAGCAGCTAACAAACTGTAAAAAATGGTCATTGAGCATTCTTCTAGAATGCTCAATGACATACGTGTACATTCCTACCCCAACATGGAAATAAAGCCAGGTTGTTGAGTCACTCTTTCAAGCCATTGGCGAATATATGGATAGTGATTCAATTCAAAGCCACCTTGATGAGCTACATGAGTGTACGCAAACAAAGCAATGTCCGCTAAGGTAAGCTGCGAACCACACAGAAAGGATTGCTTAGCAAGTTCAGCCTCCATAACCGCCAGCGCTTTATGGCCTTTAACGTGCAGTGAGTGATATTCAACTAAACGATCATCAGGCAACCCTAAATACAACTGAATAAAGCGTGCAACGGCAATATATGGCTCATGACTATATTGTTCAAAAAACATCCACTGGTACATTTTCGCTTTACTAAAGACATCAGTTGGGATCAACTCAGAGCCTTCTGCAAGATAACCCATAATGGCATTAGATTCAGACAACACTCTGCCATCATTGAGTTCAATTGATGGTATTTTTCCTGCTGGATTTTTAGCTAAAAACTCTGGTGTCTGCGTTTCACCTTTCGTGATACTTATTTCTTGCCATAGATGCTCAACACCTAGCATATTCAGCACCAGCTGCACTTTATAACAATTACCTGACATGCTATCGCCATAGGCTGTGATCATTAGTTGTCCTCAACGCTAAATAACTCACTTACTTTTTGACCAGACTAGAAATTAACGCGCGTAATGCGGCAGGTTTAACCATCTTAGCCATATAGTGATAGCCGCGTCTTTCGACATCATCAACCAACTCTTTATTGGTATTGGCAGTAATTAATATTCCAGGTAAATGTTCACCATAACGACTGCGAATACCATTCATCGCATCAATACCATTTTGATCATCATCTAAATGAAAATCAGCTAACATGATGTCAGGGGCAACCCCTTTAAGCCCTAACTTAATTCGAGCATCAGCAAGATCTTTGGCACAAATAACCTCGCATTGCCAACGACTTAATAACGACTCTAGCCCCGCGAGAATGGCATCTTCATTATCAATACACAATACTTTAATGCCAGCTAAAGGCTGTAATAATGTTGGTAAAGGCTTAATGCTTATTTGGCTGACCGTTTCACCTAATGGCACGAATATAGAGAATAGAGAACCATGGCCTAAGGTTGAACTTACATGAATTTGATGATCAAGTACTTTGCTAATCCGATCGGCAATCGCTAGCCCCAGCCCCAAACCACTGACATTACGACTACTGGGATGATTAAGACGTTTAAACTCTTTAAAAATTTCTTGTATATCAAACTCATTAATCCCACAACCCGTATCGAGTACTTGAATCTCGATAAAGTCACCTCGATGTCGGCAACCAAATAACACTTTACCACCTCGAGCATAACGATAAGCGTTGGTTAAAAAGTTTTGTAAAATACGCCGCAACAATGAAGGGTCGGAGTTCACCGTCGCGGTAGAGGGCACCATCGAAAAAGAAATTTGGCTGTCACTTGCCATTGCATCAAATTCAACCGATAAACCATTAATCACTTCAGCAATAGCAAAATCACGGCGGTTAACGTCCACCATGCCAGAGTCGAGCTTAGAAATATCGAGCAAATCGGTCAATAACTCTCCCGCTATTTTCAACGAACTATTCACATGAGTTAAGGTGGTGCGGGCTTCAAGATCCAGATTAGGATATTGTGATAACGATGCTGTAAATAATCTCGCGGCATTTAGTGGCTGCATTAAGTCGTGGCCCACTGCGGCTAAAAAGCGAGTTTTAGACGCGTGTGCCATTTCTTCCTGTGCTTTAGCTTCAAGTAATTCACTGTTTAACATTGCCAATTCATAGGTTCGTTCTTGTACCCGACTTTCTAATGTTTCATTGGCTTCCAGTAACGCCTTCTCTTGTAAGCGATATTGGGTAATGTCAGTAAATGTCATTACAAAACCGCCATCAGGCATTGGGTTTCCTTGAATTTTAATGACTTTACCATCTTGGCGTTCACGTTCAGATGTGTGCGGTGTTCCATTACGCATATGTTGAACTCGCACAGCAACCTGGTTTTCAATGTCTCCAGTACCACAAAAGCCGCGCAATGCATTAAATCGCACCACATCAGCAATAGGCATACCTTGGACTAAAAAGCTTTCAGGGTACTGGTATAGCTCGACATAGCGATAATTCCAGGCAACTAAATTAAGATCTTTATCGACCACACTCATGCCTTCATAAGCATGTTCAATTGCGCCACGTAACATATCTTGGCTTAAAATAATTTTAGAGGATGCTTCATCAACGAGACTGAATACTTCATCCAGCGCCAAATCGCGGCCTTGCAGGACTGAGTCCATCACTAATGATGCACTTGATGCACCTAAAACCCCCGACAACATATGTTCGGTGTGGGCAATTAATTCTTCTGGGGCAGCTTTGTACCAACTGTCACTTTTTACTGCATCGGCTGAAAAACGACTAAAACTCTCATAAGCACGCGTAGGACTCACAAATCGGCTAGCCAAAATTAACAAATCTTGTTGCGAAATAGGCCCTTGACGTTTTTTTGAATCTTTTTTTGATGACCAAGGTTTAACAAAATTACTCGCTTGAATGCGCTCAGCAACGCCAGCTCTAAACCAAATAGATCCTAGTACATAGCAAAATATATTCGCTAACAAAGCAATCAAAGTATCACTAACATTTGGGGTTATCGAATTGAGTAAGCCTGACTCACTACCAATCAAACGGGCTTCACCGGCACCTTGAAGTAAAATAAAACACCACAGGCTAAAACCGACAGCAAGGCCTAGATAGACACCAGCTCGATTGCCGTGCTTCCAATATAATCCGCCGACTAGTGCGGGGGCTAGTTGAGAAAATGCACCAAAGGACATCATCCCCAAATGTGAAAGTGAATCACTGTCGGTAAACAGTAAGTAACTCAAATAGCCGAAGCCTAAAATAACCACAATCGATAAACGGCGTACATTTAACAATAATTGAGAAAATTGGCTGAAGTTCTTTTCCCTTATTTGCCCCGTTCGCAGCAAAAATGGCACCAGCCACTCATTACTGACCATCACACTGATAGTCACCACAGCAACAATCACCATCCCCGTTGCTGCAGATAAACTACCTAACAAGGCAACAACCGCTAATATTGGTTGGTCTAGTGCCAAAGGCAAATTAATCACATAGGTATCAGCAGATACCGAATCACCCAAAATAATTTTACCGGCTAATGCTAATGGCGCGACAAACAAGCCAAACAAGGCTAAATAAATCGGAAATATCCAACGTGATTTTTTTAAAATATGCTCGCCGCCACACTCGACCACCATCACATGGAACTGCCTTGGCATACATAAAAAAGCGGCCATTCCAACAAATAGTTCAGGGAGAAACGACTCTAAACGAATGTGACTATTTTCGATTAATGCTTTATCTGATGCCTGCTGCCAAATATCGCCAAAGCCATCAAAAACACCAAAACTAATTACCACGCCGACTGAGATAAATGCCGCAAGTTTAACCAATGACTCAAACGCAATCGCGACCATCATTCCAGGATTATGTTCAGTCGCATCTAATTTACGCGTACCAAATAAAATGGCAAAAATGGCCAGTAACATGGTGATCAATAATGGCACCGCCACTGGGCTTAAGGGGGTATCATCAGGTTGAAATAAGTTAAGGCTAAACACCATTGCTTTAAGCTGTAGTGCGATATAAGGCATGATGCCAAACAATGCAATAAGCGTGACTAAAGCCGCTAATAACTGTGACTTGCCATAACGAGCAGCAATAAAGTCGGCAACTGAAGTAATGTTTTGTGCTTTAGACACTACAACCATTTTTCGTAGCATGCCAAACCCAAGGGTAAACACTAATATTGGGCCGACAAAAATAGGTAGAAATGACCATAAATCATTGGCTGACTGACCTACTGTGCCTAAAAAACTCCATGATGAGCAATACACCGCTAAGCTGAGCCCATAAATCCATACTTGAGCTTTTTGATTTATTTTACTAAACCATCGCTCGGCACCCCATGCCAAAATAAACAGCAATGACACATAACACACCGCAATCACGGCCACGATTAAGGTTAAGTTCATGAAACGTCCGCTATCACTTTATTATTATTAAAAATCTGTTTTATTTTCATCTAAAACATCATGTATTGAGCAGAAAACAACCTACATAAGAGAATCGATATAAATAATCGACCAAATCTGCAGCAATCATTACCATGTTAACACGTGCAACAGACTAAATATTAAGGATATTTTAAAACTAGACCAAGGTCTAATAGTGCAAACAGCCCGTTGCAGATGATACTTTAACCACGCCATTTTTAGAAAGGGAAGCCCCATGACCCCGCAGTCTCTTTACAAAGTTCCTAGTGACATTGCAGAAAACGCACTGGTTAATAACGATCAATATAAGAAAATGTACCAGGAGTCCATTATTAATCCAGAAGGTTTCTGGAGAGAACACGGCAAACGTATTGATTGGATTAAACCTTATACCAAAATTAAGAAAACGTCTTTTGATGATCATAATCTTTCGATTAATTGGTTTTATGATGGCACGCTCAATGCCTCGGCCAATTGTTTAGATCGTCACCTTGAAGAACACGGCGATAAGCTTGCTATTATTTGGGAAGGCGATGACGCCAACGAACAACGCAAATTAACTTACGCAGAACTGCATACGCAAGTGTGTAAGTTTGCCAATGCGCTACGTAGCCAAGGGGTTAATAAGGGCGATATCGTCACTATCTACATGCCTATGGTGCCTGAAGCTGCAGTCGCGATGCTCGCTTGTGCTCGCATTGGTGCTGTTCATTCAGTGGTATTTGGTGGCTTCTCACCAGACTCGATAGCGGCAAGGGTAATTGATGGAAAATCAAAAGTCTTAATTACCGCCGACGAAGGTGTTCGTGGTGGCCGTAAAATTCCTCTAAAACGCAGTATCGATGAAGCAATATCAAATCCTGATGTTACGTGCGTCGAAAAAGTCATTGTATTTAAGCGCACTGGTGGAGATGTAGATTGGGTTGAAGGCCGAGATGTTTGGTGGCATTCACTCATGGAAGTTGCCTCAGAATTTTGCCAACCAGCAGAGATGAACGCCGAAGATCCATTATTTTTGCTTTATACCTCAGGCTCTACAGGTAACCCTAAAGGTGTGCTGCATACTACCGGCGGTTATATGGTATATGCCTCGATGACACACGAATACGTGTTTGACTATAAAGCAGACGAAGTATATTGGTGTACAGCCGACGTAGGCTGGATTACTGGCCATTCGTATATGGTATATGGACCTTTTGCTAATGCCGCCACGGTATTAATTCATGAAGGCGTACCTAATCACCCTACTCCAGCTCGATTAGGTGAAATGATTGATCGACATAAGGTCAATATCCTGTATACCGCGCCAACCTTAATTCGCGCATTAATGGCTGAAGGTAAAGAACCTTTTAGTAGCTATAAAGGCGATTCATTGCGCATTATGGGTTCTGTGGGTGAACCGATAAACCCTGAAGCTTGGCGTTGGTACCATGAAGTGATTGGTCATGAGAACTGCCCTATCGTCGATACTTGGTGGCAAACTGAAACTGGTGGCATTCTGATTAGTCCATTACCTGGCGCAACTGATACCAAACCTGGCTCAGCGACTCGACCATTTTTTGGGGTACAGCCAGCACTGGTTGATAACATGGGTGATATTGTTGAAGGCACTGGTGAAGGTAACCTAGTTATCCTTGACTCGTGGCCAGGCCAAATGCGAACAGTGTACGGTGACCATGATAGATTTGCGCTGACGTATTTTAAAACATTCCGCGGCATGTATTTTACCGGTGATGGCGCGCGTCGTGATGAAGATGGCTATTATTGGATTACAGGCCGTGTCGATGATGTCATCAACGTTTCGGGACATCGCTTAGGTACTGCTGAAGTGGAAAGCGCTTTAGTGTCGCATGAGCTTGTTGCTGAAGCGGCCGTTGTGGGTTACCCCCATGACATTAAAGGCCAAGGCATTTATGCATACGTCACCCTAACTCGTGGCATTGAGCCAACAGAAGAGTTACGTCAAGAACTTCGTCAATGGGTTCGTAAAGAAATTGGTGCACTTGCAACCCCGGATCTTATCCAATGGGCAAGTGGTTTACCTAAAACGCGTTCAGGCAAAATTATGCGTCGATTCTTACGTAAAATTGCGGCTAATGAAGTCACTAACTTAGGTGATTCTTCTACTCTGGCAGATCCTGCGGTGATTGATACCTTGATTGAGTCTCGCTTAAACAAAACAGAGTAATAAAATCAACTTATGATGTTCTATCCACCCTGAGAAATCCTGACCAATTTCTCTTTTCGCCCCTCGATTGAGGGGCTTTTTTTATCTAAAAATTAAGATTCATTGACGTTTTTATTTATCTGAAACCTTAGGCTGTGGGCCATAAGCAGTATCAATGGTGACATTATATGAATGATCATTTAGAGTCATTTTATAGCTCGTTGATTGGCCCACTTTAATCGTTATGGCTTTGTCACCTAATAGATCCGCACCATCATTAGATTCATCACGTAAACTTATCAACAAATTAACCTTATTATCACTATTTGCTGTCGACACTATGGTCACGCCATAGTCTCCTTCGACACTAAGTGACACAGATTCATTTAATCCCATCACAATTTTTGAAGCCGATGCAGTAGCATCATCTGAATGCTTAACCGTTTCTTCAATAGATAAACCAATGACAAGACCTTCTTCGGCAACGGCGAGGTGGCTAACCATTAACAGAGCGGCTAACGATAAAAATTTCATAATGTGTTCTTCCTGATGGTGATAAATTTCATTTTTATTAGTATCAATATCATCTTATTTCAATAGATGAATCTACACCAACTGATATAAAAAAACAGCGCTTAACACGCAAAAAGTACCATCCCAGTGTATTTATCATCTTTAACCATGACCAATTGATTTATTTAACGCATTTAAAACATCATGGTCTATCAATCATTGGCTATGTTAAGCTTTGTATAAACCAAAATAACACTACTCGATAACGTGAAACATTCATCTACTCAACCCGGAAATATCACCTTACGCGACTATCAACAGCAATCAGTTGATGCGGCTATCGCTCATTTCAAGCACAGCCAACAATCAGCGGTGTTAGTGTTACCTACCGGTGCGGGAAAAAGTATTGTCATTGCCGAACTGGCACGTATTGCTAATGGTAATGTGCTGGTGCTAACCCATGTAAAGGAATTAGTCGCTCAAAATGCTGAAAAAGTGGGTTTGCTCACCCAAGAGGCCAATATCTATTCAGCAGGATTAAATCAAAAAAAGGCTAATGGCAAAACCGTGGTAGCCAGTGTTCAATCGGCCGCTCGCGCCCTAGAAAAATTCACTCAAGCATTTTCATTAGTGATCATTGATGAATGTCATCGAGTCAGTAATGAGTCTACCAGTCAATATCAACAACTGCTCACGCACCTTAAAGCGCGTAATCCTGACATTAAACTGCTTGGGCTAACCGCCACGCCTTATCGTTTAGGTTTAGGCTGGATTTATCGGCACCATTATCATGGGAAAGTAGGTAATACTGATAAACCTGTATTCGAAAAATGCATTTTTGAACTCCCAATGCGACCATTAATCAAGAAAGGTTACCTAACCAAACCGACCATTTTTGACGGGTTGAGTGCGCAATATGATTTTAGTGAACTGGTGGCGCATGACAGTGGTGAATACCCACAAATGGAAATCGATTCTTTATTGCATCATCAGGGACGAGCAACCACTGCAATTATCAAGCAAGTAAAACAACTTGCCGAATGCCGAAAAGGTATTTTAATTTTTGCAGCTACGGTCAGACATGCCAATGAAATCATGACTCTGTTAGACAACGATGCCGCCTTAATTACCGCTCAAACGCCACATAACGAACGTGATGACATCATCCATCGCTTTAAAGCCCAGAGCCTCAAATACATTGTTAACGTTGCCGTATTAACCACAGGCTTCGATGCACCTCATGTCGACCTTATCGCAATTTTGCGCCCCACTGCATCGGTGAGCCTATTCCAACAAATGATTGGCCGAGGGTTACGTTTAGCTCCCAATAAAACAGATTGTTTAGTCATTGATTATGCCGCTAATGGTTACGACTTATTTTACCCAGAAGTCGGTCAAGCCAAACCCAATAGCAAATCAGTGCCAGTACAAGTGCATTGTCCTGTGTGTCAATTTGCTAATACTTTTTGGGGTCTAGTGGATGGCGATGGTGATATTGTTGAACATTATGGCAGACGCTGCCAAGGATTAATCAATGAGCAACAACAGTGTGATTTTAGATTTCGATCAAAATCATGCCCAGACTGTGGAGCGGAGAATGATATCGCGGCTCGCATTTGTCATAGCTGCCAATCGACCTTAATTGATCCCGATAAACGCCTAAAACAAGTACTTAATGCTCAGCATCATCATTTATTTAAATGTGAGCAAATGTTGTTGCACGATCAAGACAATAAGTTGCTTATTCAATACATTGACATTGAAGGTAATGATTTTAAGCAAACGTTTAACTTCGCGACACCAGCACAACGAAAAGCTTTTTATGCGGTATATGTTCTCAGTCATACCCGCACGCCAGGCATTCCCCATCCTCAATATAAAAAAGTCACTGATGTATTGGCGGATCAAACTCGATTCAGAAAACCCGATTTATTATTACTGAAAAAAAACAAACATCGTTGGGATTTAGTTGATTCATTTTTTGACTATCAAGGCAAATATAAAATCGATATGAGTTAAAACAAAATTAATTGCGTTGAATTATGATTTGAAAAGTACTTATGGTATAAATTGGCCATATCATTAAACAGGAGTCACCATGTTTGTAGTTATTTTTGGCCGCCCAGGTTGCCCATATTGTGTTCGAGCTGTTGAATTATCAGAAAAGTTAGCGGCGCAAAGTGAAGATTTTAAATTCAAATATATTGATATTCATGCCGAAGGCATCACTAAAGCGGATTTATCAAAAAGTGTGGGTAAAACGGTAGAAACTGTTCCACAAATCTTTGTTGATGAACAACCTATTGGTGGTTGCACCGAATTTGAAGCTTATGTTCGTCAAAACAACTTACTCAATTAAGTAAGCTTCTTAAATTTAAACTAAAAAGGCAACCGATCTGGTTGCCTTTTTGTTATCTGCTCAAATATTAAAGAGCATATTTCGCCGAAAACATAATCCGATTTAAGTCGCCATCAGAACCGTCTTCACGTTCATTTAAGGCATGCATAAACTCAACCCCAAATGTTAGTGGCTTTGAAGGTGAAAACAATAAGTTAACGTAACCAGAGTAAGCCTCTTTATTAACTGCACCACCGGTAAGCGCCACATCATTATCTGCGCTAAAACCTGAGAACGTCACACTAGAACGCCATTGCTCCGACCACCAGTGACGATATGACACAAAACCACCAAATGATTTAATCGCTTGAATTTCCCCATTGGTATCAAGCACGCCAGCGTTGGCATAATTTAGCGCCATATAACGACCTAACCCTTCCCCGTAAGTTGCAGTAAATTTGAAGTCATCTTTACCGACAGGAATAACACCCGCGAAACTGACACCATAACCTAGTTCTGATGTGTCATACGTTGTGGTACCAACAACTTGCTCTAGATCTAATTGCCTTACAATCGCCGCCACTGAAAATGCAGAACCACTGGCAGCACTAAAGTTATAGCGACCAACAAAATCAGGAACAACGCCACTGCCACTAGTAATTCGACCACCGCCGCTCAATGGCGTCACAGTTGTTTCAGGATTCTCAATTGAGAACTGCCAATTGCCACTGGTATAACGTAGTTGTGATTGTCTCACAAACGGTGTTCCATCAGCCGCACCGACAAAGTCTAGGTTTTCCGGTAAAGCACCAGGGTTTTGGAAAGTAGTCCACGTTTGCCCTACAGTCCAATTGTCATAACTTACAAATGCATGGCGAATACGTGGAGAGTAACTATTAGAAACTCGTTCATTACCATCTGTATGCGTCATAAAATCCAGTTCAATAAAACCAGTCAGTGTATGCCCTTCAACATCAGTAACCGTCTTAAAATTAAAACGTGATTCACGAGCTTGAAAGTCGACTACTTGCTTACCATTACCCGTCGTACCATAAATAGTGCCTGGCACATAAAACTGACGAGATAACGAACCTGAATCTGGCGCCCCATTGCCATAATCACTAAACATCACATCGGCTTTAATGTAACCACCAAAAGTCATATCTGTAGCAGCCTGAGCTCCCCCACTCATCGCCAATAACGCGCCTGCAACATAAAGACTGAGTTTTTGCTTTTTCATTATTATCTCCCTATTGATATTGTTCTAATCTTGAGCAATATGAGCCAATTAACAGTCATGTAACATTAGCAATAGGTCTATGAGACAAAAGTAGACAAGCAAAAACTAATAAATAGACTACTTCGAAAACAAGATGTTGTTTAATACAATGTAGATCTTGATGAGTTTGGACACTAAAGATTTATAAGAAATTAAACGCTAAATAAGCTGATAACAAAATACATCGACCAATTACGACCTGGATTGGTTTCGTATAGCATCTTAGGCTCGCTGGAATATAATCATCGAACGCTACTCAAATCTTGTAACGTAATAATAAGATATAACGTTGATAAAAGGGATTATTAGAGGACATAACTAAAGGAGTAAAATAGTGGGTGATGAAAGGTTCAAACATTGTAAACATGACTCAAAAGTCAACGGCAGCAGTTGATTTCACACAGAGTAACTGAGCTGACGATCCATCTTGATTTTGCAAAACCTAGTTATTATTGAAGTTAAAACAAACTATCGAGATTTAAACATCTGAAAATATACTGAGCTATTTTAGCCAATGATAAGTCTGGTATTCTGTGATGATTTAGAAATAATAGTGAGGGAATAACAGAGAAAGTGGTGGGTCGTGAAGGATT